>JAEYVD010000323.1 GCA_023432075.1 Pseudomonadota bacterium
GCCGGGGGCGCCGCCACGCGCCTGGGCAGCCGCATGTCCAGCGCGGGCGCGGCATGGCTGCGTTACGGCATCGAGGCGCTGGCGGCGATTGCCGTGCTGTTGCTGGGGGTGATGCTGCTGGGCGGCATGGTCGCCGCGGGCGGCTAGCGGGCGGCTAGCGGTCGATGACGGGCAGCTCGCGGCGCGGGCCGCGGGTGTCAGGACTTGCGCCCGGCGCGTGGATGCGCCTGGTCGTAGGCCTTGGCCAGGTGCTGGAAATCGAGCCGCGTGTAGATTTGCGTGGTCGAGATGTTGGCGTGTCCCAGCATCTCTTGCACGGCGCGCAGGTCCTGCGCGGACTGCAACACGTGGCTGGCAAAACTGTGGCGCAAGACGTGAGGATGCACATGCGTGGGCACCCCGGCCGTCTGCGCGATGCGTGCGAGCTGCAACTGCACCACACGCGGCGAAATGCGGCGTCCGCGCGCGCCCAGAAACAGCGCGGCAGCGTCTTCGGGCAGCGGCGAGGGCGGCGCGAGCTGCGGACGCACCTCGATCCACTTGCGCAGCGCGGCCATGGCCTGCTGGCCTACCGGCACCGAGCGGCGCTTGCCGCCCTTGCCCAGCACCACGACCTCGGCCTCGTCCGGATTCAGCCAGCCGCGCGACTCGTAGTCGGCCGTGCGCGTGTAGCGCAGGTCCAATCCCACCAGCTCCGACAGGCGCAATCCGCTGGAATACAGGAGTTCGAACATGGCCTGGTCGCGCAGGGCGGCCGGTTCGGTGGCGACCTGGGCCGGCGCGCTGTCCAGCAGGGCCTGGGTCTGCTCGACCGACAGCGCCTTTGGCAGGCCGCGGGGCGCCTTGGGGGCGCGCACGCCCGCGACGGGATTGCCAGCCAGATCGGCGGCCGGCGCCCACCATTGGTAAAAGCCGCGCCAGGCCGCCAGCGTGCGCGCAAGACTGCGCGGGCCGCGGCCCTGCGCATGCAGGCGCGCCACGAATTGGCGGATGTGGCCGTTGCCGAGCTTGTCGAGCGGCAGGCCGGCTTTCTCGGCGAGTTCGCGCAAAAAGTGCAATTCGCGCCGGTAGCCATCCAAGGTATGGGGCGAGTACCGGCGGTTGGTCTCCAGATGGCGCAGCCAGGCGCTCATCGGATCGGGCAGGGCGGGCGGATTGGCGTTCGGCTCGGCGTCGTGCATCGCGTTGTCCTTGTCCGCCCCGGCAGCCTTACGCCTTGGGCGAGGCCGGATTCAGCCGATGCAGCGCGGCCGATGCGAGCTGGGCGATCGACTCCAGGAACGTCGTGCCCATTTCGGGCGTGAAGCGTTCGGGGGCGTCGGAGCCCAGCACCAAGAGGCCCACGGCCGCGCCGTCGGCTTCCAGGCGCAGGGGCACCAGCGCCAGCGACTTGGGCTTGGCGTCCAGCCAGGTCACGGCTTCGAAGGCGGTGTCGGTGCCGACATACGGCGTCTTCAGGCTGTCGGTGAAGGTGCGCACGTCTTCGGAAACGGGCTCGCCGTAGCCTTGATTGGGCAATTCGGACAGGTTCCACAGGCGCAGCGCCACGTGGTTCAGTTCGAATTGCTCGGCCAGGCCCAGCGCGATTTCGCCCGGCACCAGCTGCGGATCGCATTCGGACAACAGGCGGCAGCACCACTTGGCCACGTGCGAACCGATGGTCTCGTTGGCGGAGGCGTTGCGCACCAGTTCATTCAGGCGCCATTCCAGTTCACGGGTGCGCTCGCGCAGCGTGAGGATCTGGCGTTCGCCCAGCGAGATGGCGCGCGAGCCGTGCGGGTGCGGCACCTGCAGGGTGGCGAAGACGTCGGCGTGTTCGTCGAAGAAACCGGGGTTTTCTTGCAGAAAGGCTGCGATGTCCTGGGCGGTGAAAGCGGTATCGGTCATAGGGGTTATCGGTTCAGCGCCATGGAGAAAACGAGCTTGTCGATGTCGACCTGGCCCGTGAAGACGGATTCGGCCGGGCCGGTCATGCGCAGTTGTTCGCCATTCCAGGCGACGGTCAGCACACCGCCGCGCGTTTGCACGCGCACGGGCGAATCGAGCAGGCCGCGGCGGATGCCGGCCGCGACCGCGGCGCAGGCGCCCGTGCCGCAGGCCAGCGTTTCGCCAGCGCCGCGTTCGAAGACGCGCAGGCGGATGTTGTGGCGGTCAACAACCTGCATGAAGCCGGCGTTGACGCGGCGGGCAAAGCGAGGATGGGTTTCGATCAGCGGGCCCAGTACGGCGACGGGCGCGGTGTCGACGTTCTCGACGACCTGCACGGCGTGCGGATTGGAGATGGCGACCGCCGACACGGCGACCACGCGCGGCAGGCCGGCGGGCGCGTCCAGGTCCAGTTCCCAGACGGTGTCCTGGCCCTGCGTGGCCGAAGGCAGGCCGGCGGTGTCAAAGGGCAGCGCGGCCGGGTCGAAGCGGGTGCTGCCCATTTCCACGGTGACCTGCTCGTCGTCGCCTTCGTCCAGGACCAGGATGCCCGTGGCGATTTCCGCGCGCAGCGGGTTGCGGTCGGACAGGCCTTGCTCGTGCACGAAGCGCACGAAGCAGCGGGCGCCGTTGCCGCAGTGTTCGACCTCGCTGCCGTCGGAATTGAAAATGCGATAGCGGAAGTCGGCGTCCGGCCGCGTGGCGCGTTCAACCAGCAGGATCTGGTCGGCGCCGATGCCGAAGTGGCGGTCGCCGAGGGCGCGCGCGCGCTCGGGCGTCATCTCGATGGTTTGGCGAACGCCATCGAGCACAACGAAATCGTTGCCCGCGCCGTGCATTTTGGTGAAGTTCCAGTTCATCACCGGATTATCGCCCATTCTCGCGGTGCGGCGAGCGACGGCGGTCAGTACAGCTTGGGCTCGCCTTCGGGGCGCGTCTTGAAGCGGCGGTGGACCCAGTAATACTGGCTGGGGCAGCGGCGGACCCAGCTTTCGAGGTCGCGGTTCAGGCGCGCGGTGGCCGCTTCCAGGCTGTCGCTGCCCGGGAAGTCTTCAAGCGGCGGCAGCACGTCGACGTGGTACTTGCCGGTGTCCGGATTCCAGAACCCCACGATCGGCAGGACCGCGGCGTTCCATTTTTGCGCAAGCTGGGCGGTGGCGAGCAGCGTGGCGGCCGGCACGCCGAAGAACGGCACGAACACCGAACCCTGGCGGCCGAAGTCCATGTCGGGCAGGTAGTAGACGGGACGGGGCGCGCGCAGGTGACGGATCAGGTCGCGTACGCCGTCCTTGCGGCTGACGAGGAACACTTCATTGAAGCGCGCCCGCCCGGCGGCCACGACGGCGTCGATATGCGGATCGCTCTGCGGCGTATACATGGTGGCCGCGCTGGGCACTTCCATGGTGAGGCGGGTGGCGGCCGCGTCCAGCGCAATGAAGTGCGGCGCAAGCAGGATGACGGCGCGGCCTTCGGCGGTCAGGGCGTTGATGCGGTCGGCGCCCGTTTGCGTGACCATGTCCTTGATGGCGTCGGGCGTGCCGTACCAGAGCACGCCGCGGTCGACGATGGACTGCGCCAGCGCGCGGAAGTGATCGGCCACCCATTGCTCGCGCACGGCTTCGGGCTGGTCGGGAAAACACAGTTCGAGGTTGCGGCGCACGATGCGCGCGCGCGACTTGGCCAGCCGGGGCGCCAGCCAGCCCAGCACGGCGCCGATGCGCAGGCGCGTCGACGGCTTGATACGGCCGAACCATTTCAGCAGGGAAACCAGCGTGCGCGTTTTTTTATCGTTCATGGGTGCGGAATGAGACCGGGCGGCGGGATCGGCGTATAGGCTCAGGCGGCCGGGGGCGGCGGTTCGGTGCCGGGCGCCGGGGTGGCGCCGCGCGGGGTCTTGTAGCGGTTGTAGCTCCAGAGGTACTGGTCTGGGCAGCGGCGGATCAGCGTTTCCATCGCGGCGTTGATGAGCGCGGCCTGGGCCTCGGGCTCGGCGGGCAGCGGTTCGGGCACCCGGACATAATGGATGCGCCAGCCGCGGCCCTTGGGCAGGCGTTCGCCGGCGGTGAGGATGATGGGGACGTTGGTCTGCGACGCAAGCTTGCCGGGCAGCGTCATTGTGTAGGCCAGGCGCCCGAAGAACGGCACCCACACGCCGTCGCCCACGCTGGGGGCCTGATCGGGCAGCATGCCGACGGATTCGCCACGGCGCAGCGCCCGCACGAATTCCCGCACGCCCTGCATGTTGGCGGGTACCGCATTGACGGCCGAGCTGTTGCGCGCCGTTTCCAGCAGCGGCGCCAGCGCTTCCTTGCGCGGGGGGCGGAACATCACCGTCATGGGCATCTGGCGGGCCAGGTAGCGGGCGGTGATCTCGAAGCAGCCCAGGTGCGGTGTCAGAAAGAGGATGCCGCGGTTTTCGGCGTGGGCGGCGGCGACGACGTCGTCATCGTCCGAGACCACCTGCGCCAGGCTTTCCTGGTTGCGGAACCAGACGCGGGGATTTTCCAGAATCATGGCGCCGGCTTCGGCCGCCGCACGCCGGGCGAACGCCGCGCCGGGGTAGCCGGCCTGCGCCGCATTGGCTTGCAGGCGCCGCCGGTACTTGCCCGGCAAGGCGTAGATGGCGCGTCCCGCGAACCGTCCGATCGCATGCGCGACGGGTAGCGGCAGGGCGGCAAAAAGTCGGAACAGAGGCAGCAACATGCTTCAAAAGGTTGAAATCGGGCAGGGTAATACCGCTGATCGAGGCATATGGATACACCCCGGCCGCAAGCATAAGAACGGCATTTTCGCTTAAAATGCGCCCAGTCGCCGAGTTAACCGACAACTTGCGGGGCGACGGCAAGGGTAAAGCGCTTTGCGCGGCCCATGCCAAATCCGCTAAAGCGTCGCGCCCAGTTGGCATTGCCATGCAGACCGGGGTGCAACGCGCCTCGAGAACCTATGAGCCGGCAAGACCCGGACACTAAGGACGCATCTGTGGCCAACAACGATTTTCTCTTCACTTCCGAATCCGTCTCTGAAGGGCACCCCGACAAGGTTGCCGATCAGATCTCCGATTCGATTCTCGACGCCATCTTCACGCAAGATCCGAACGCGCGCGTCGCAGCCGAAACGCTGTGCAACACCGGTCTGGTCGTGCTGGCTGGCGAAATCACCACCACCGCCAACGTCGACTACATCCAGGTCGCGCGCGACACGATCCGCCGCATCGGCTATGACAATACCGAGTACGGCATCGACTACAAGGGTTGCGCGGTGCTGGTGGCCTACGACAAGCAGTCGCCCGACATCGCGCAGGGCGTGGACCGCAGCTCGGAAGACTACCTGAACCAGGGCGCGGGCGACCAAGGCCTGATGTTCGGCTACGCCTGCGACGAAACCCCCGACCTGATGCCTGCCCCGATCTGGTACGCGCACCGCCTGGTGCAGCGCCAGAGCGAACTGCGCAAGGACGGCCGCCTTGGCTGGCTGCGCCCGGACGCCAAGTCGCAGGTCACGTTCCGCTACGTCGACGGCCGTCCCGCCGAAGTCGACACCGTCGTGCTGTCGACCCAGCATGCGCCGGAAGTCTCGCAAGAGACCATCCGCGAAGCGGTCATCGAAGACATCATCAAGCCCAGCTTCCCCGAAGGCCTGATCACGCCCAAGACCAAGTTCCTGGTCAACCCGACCGGCCGCTTCGTTATTGGCGGTCCGCAAGGCGATTGCGGCCTGACCGGCCGCAAGATCATCGTCGACACGTACGGCGGCGCTTGCCCGCACGGCGGCGGCGCGTTCTCGGGCAAGGATCCGTCCAAGGTCGACCGTTCGGCCGCCTACGCCGCCCGCTACGTGGCCAAGAACATCGTGGCCGCCGGTCTGGCGCGCCAGTGCCAGGTGCAGGTCAGCTACGCCATCGGCGTGGCCGAACCCATCAACATCACCGTCTACACGGAAGGCACGGGCGTCATCCCCGACGACCAGATCGCCAAGCTGGTGCGCGAGCACTTCGACCTGCGTCCGAAGGGCATCGTGAACATGCTGGACCTGCTGCGCCCGATCTATACCAAGACCGCCGCCTACGGCCACTTCGGCCGCGCCGAGCCCGAGTTCTCGTGGGAAGCCACGGACAAGGTCCAGGAACTGAAGAAGTCCGCCTGACGCGAACCGCTACCCCGGTTAAAGAAAGCGCCCGATCCGATCGGGCGCTTTTTCTTTTTCAGAGTCCCCAGGCCGACAGGTCCGGATGCCGCGGCACGGGCGACAGTACCGCTTCCAGCGCCGCCGCGCAATCGAGCAGCGCGGCATCGGCACCCGCCGGCGCCAGCAATTGCACGGCGCTCGGCAAGCCCTGCGCGTCCAGGCCTGACGGCAGTGCGATCGCCGCCGCACCCAGGAAGTTGGCCGGGCGCAGCAGCTTGCCCAGGCCGGCGTGGCGCGTGTCCTGCGCGTCCAGCGCCTGCGCGGCCTGGTCGATCGCGGGCATGAGCAGGGCGTCGATGCCCTGCATGGCCTGCCCGAAGACCGCCATGTCGGCCTGGCGGCGCGACAGCGCGGCCTCGTAACTGGCCTGCGTGATCCGGCCGCCAGCGGCGATGCGCGCGCGCACCACGTCCCACAACGGTTGCGACAGGTCCTCGGCCAGCGCGCCGAAATGCCGATAGGCCTCGTAGGCCAGCACCAGCGAGTTGTCTTCAGCCATGCGGGCAAAGGACAGCGACGCGGGCGGGTGCCAGGCGGTGGGCGTATAGCCGGCCTGAGCCAGGCGATGCTGCGCCGCGTGCCACGCTTGCAGCGCCTCGTCGGTAAGCGGTGCGGGCCAGGCCTGCGGCGCCAGCACGGCGACGGCGCCCGGCTTGCGGGGGGCGCTGTGACGCAGGCCGGTGAAGCAGGTGGCGGGCAGGGCAAGCGTGGCGGCGTCGTCGACGTCCGGCGCGGCCAGCAGTTGCGTAAGCAGACGCGCGTCGGCGACGGTGCGCGCGATCGGACCCAGTACATCCAGCGTTTCGGACAGCGGCAGGCAGCCGGCCCGGCTGATGAGACCGGAGGACGGCTTGTAGCCCACCACGCCGTTCAGCGCCGCCGGCGCGCGCACCGAGCCGCCCGTGTCGCCGCCCAGCGCGATCGGGGCCAGGCCCGCCGCCACGGCCACGCCCGCGCCGCTGGACGAACCGCCGGGCGCGCGCGCCACGTTGGCGTCCCAAGGATTGCGGGCGGTGCCCTGCGTCGGATTCTGTCCCGACAGGCCGAACGCGAATTCCGTCATGCGCGTCTTGCCCAGGATCACCATGCCCGCTGCCGCCAGTCCGCGCGCCGCGGCGGCGGTCTCGGTGCTGACGACGCCGGCGCGCGCCTGGGAGCCGCCGCTGACGACGGTGCCTTCCCACTGCACGCTGTCCTTGACCGCGACGGGCACGCCATGCAGCGGACCGGCGCAGACACCGGCGTCCAGCAGCCGGTCCGCCGCCTCGGCCTGCGCCAGCGCGCGCTCGGCCGTGACCACGCTATAGGCCGCCAGCGCCCCGCCGCGTTCGATCCGGTCAAGGAAATGCAGGGTGAGATCGCGCGAGCGCAATTTGCGCTCGCGGATGGCGCGGGCAAGCTGGCGCGCATCCTGGAAATGCAGGTCGATGTCTTGGACGGGCATAAGTCTCATCGAAAAGGAAAAAGCCTTCCGGTCCGCGGCGGGACCGGAAAGCGATGTGTGGGAAGGGCGCGAGAAGAGGACGGCCTATTTCAGGACCTGGCCCTTCGTCTCGGGCATGCGGATGAAGGTGATCAGCGTGATCACGGCGCCGGCCAGCACGTAATAGAAGAACCAGCGCTCCATGCCCTTGCTTTGCAGCCAGGTCAGCAGGTAGGGCGTGGTGCCGCCCAGCAGCGCGACGACCAGGTTGTACGGCGTGCCGATGCCGACGGCGCGCACGCTCGTGGGGAACTGTTCGGACATGATGGCGGGCGCAATCGCGGTGTACATCGCGTACAGCACCAGCCCGAACAGCTCGACCGCCAGGATCGAACCGAACGACGGCCCGAGCGTGGTCATGATCGGGTAGAAGAAGATCAGGTAGCCGGCGGCAAAGAAGATGAGCTGCGGCTTGCGGCCGATGCGGTCGGACAGCATGCCGAACAGCGGCTGCACCAGCATGAATACGATCAGCGCGACGGTGTTGGCCGCGAACGCGGTCTTGGGATCGGCCCCGACCTGCCGGATGGCGTAGGTGGGCACGTAGGCCACGAAGATGTAGAACGCAAACGTGGTCAGGACCGAGAAGCCGACGATGCGCAGCACTTCGCGCGGGTGGTCGCGCAGCAGCGTGCGCAGCGGCTGCTTTTCAACGCCGGCCTTCTTGGCGTGCGAGAACGCTTCGGTTTCCGGGATGGCGCGGCGGATCCACATGCCGGCCAGGCCGCCCAGCGCGCCCAGCATGAACGGGATGCGCCAGCCCCACGCGGCCATGTCGGCCTTGGTGAGGACGCTGGTGAGGATCCAGCCCACGGCCGAGGCGGCCAGGATGCCGACCGCGGCGCTGAAAAACACGAAGCTGGAGTAGAAGCCGCGCTTGTTGGGCGGCGCCATTTCCGCCAGAAAGGTCGTGGCCGAGGCATACTCTCCGCCCAGCGACAGGCCTTGCAGCAGGCGCGCGGCGGTCAGCAGCAGGGGAGCGGCAATGCCGATGGTGGCGTAGGTGGGCGTGATGGCGATGATGAGCGAGCCGCCCGCCATCATGAGGATCGTCAGGCCCAGCGCGGCCTTGCGGCCATAGCGGTCCGAGAAGATGCCCAGCACCCAGCCGCCGACGGGACGCATGAAAAAGCCCACCGCAAAGATGCCGAACGTCGCGAGCAGGGCGGTGGTTTCGTTGCCCGGCGGAAAGAACTGGCTGGAAAAGAAGATGGCGAACGACGCGTAGATGGTCCAATCGAACCATTCCACCGCATTGCCTACACTACCGGCCAGAATCGTGCGGCCGCGCGAAACGGGCGGGGCGCTTGCCCCTTGCGCCTGACGCAAGGTTGCGGATGTGCTGCTCATGACGTCCTCAAAGTGGGTTTTGTTTTTTGGTCAAATAGACCAATAAAATTTGTGTTTTTATCAATGCGCGAACGTTAGATTAATGAATATGGTCACGTCAAGTAAGGGTAATTCCCTAATCGGCGCGTTGGACGAGACGGATCTCGCGTGTCTCGTCGCGCTGCAGGCGCAGCCCCGCGCTTCCTGGCGGGAGCTGGGCGCGGCAACCGGCATCGCAGAGCGAACCGTGGCGCGGCGCATCAAGCGCCTGATGGACGCGGACGCGCTGCGCGTCATTGCGGAGCCGGATCCGCTGGCCACCGGGCGCGGCGTGGTGCTGCACGCGTGGGTGCGTTGCCGCTCGGGCCGCGTGCCGGACGTGGCCGAGCATCTGGCGCGGCTGGACATCAGCCAGCTCGTCGTGACACTGGCCGGATCGGCCGACCTGATGGCCGAGCTGACACTTGCCGACGCGGCTGACATGCCGGATGTGGTGACCCGCGTGCTGCCATCCATCGATGGGGTCGAACACGTGGAGGCGCGGCTGGTGCTGCGGCCGTTCCGGCGCGCGGGCCAGTGGCGCATCCAGCCGCAGGCCGGCGGCGATGCGGACGCGCCGCGGCTGTCGCCGCCCGCGGCGTTGACGGATCCCGAGCAGCGCATGGTGACGCACCTGATGCGCGACGGGCGCGCCAGCCTGGCCGAATTGGCCGAGCGTTCCGGCGTCAGCGAACCGACCGCGCATCGCCTGCTGCAGAACCTGGTGGAGCGCCGCGCGCTGAGCTTTCGCGTCGAAGTCGAGCCGGCGCTGGTGGGCTTTCCGGTAGAGGCGGTGATTTCCGTGCAGGTGCGGCCGCAGGCGGTCGACGCGCTGGCCGCGCATCTGGCGCTGGACCCCAACACGCGGTGCCTGTTCGGCACCAGCGGCGCCTCGCAGCTCTTCTGGCACGTGCTGTGCCGCGACAGCCTGCATCTGTGGGACGTGGTGACGCGCCGGCTGGGCGAACTGGACGGCGTGCTGAACAGCGAGGTGGGCGTGGTGATGCGCGCGCACAAGCGTTGCGGCATTGTGCGCGCGGGGGCGCGGCTGGATCCGGACGCGGCGTGACGGGGAGACGGCGGCTGCCTAGCCGCCGCCCCGCCGGTCAGGCGCCGAGGTACGCGCGGGCCAGCGCGCCGTCCTGCGCGATGTCGGCCGCAGCGCCGTGCGCCGCGACCCGCCCGGATTCCAGCACGTACGCGCGGTCGGCCAGCGACAGGGCCAGCGCGGCCATCTGATCCACCAGCAGGATCGTCATCGATTCCTTGCGCAGCCGGTCCAGCGCCTCGAACAGCTCGTCGATGATCTTGGGCGCCAAGCCCAGCGACGGCTCGTCCAGCAGCAGGATCACGGGCTTGGCCATCAGGCCGCGCGCAATCGCCAGCATCTGCTGCTCGCCGCCGGACAGCAGCCCCGCGCGCTGGTGCAGCCGTTCGCGCAGGCGCGGAAAGCGCGTCAGCATTTCCTCGACGCGCGCCTCGCGGTCCTCCGGATGCAGGAAGGCGCCCAGGCGGATGTTGTCCAGTACGCTCAGCCCCGGAAATACCTGGCGGCCTTCGGGCACCAGCACCAGGCCGCGCGCGACGATGCGGTCCGCGGCCAGGCCGTGCAGCTCCTGGCCCTGCAGGTGCATGCCGCCCTGCGCGGGCCGGTGCAGCCCCGCCAGCGTGCGCATCAGCGTGGATTTGCCCGCGCCGTTCGCGCCCAACAGCGCCACCATCTCGCCCTGCCTGACCTGCAGATCGATGCCATGCAGCACGGGGTTGGCGCCGTAGCCGGTTGTCAGGTTGCCCACGCCCAGCACCTCGGGCGGCAGCGCCTCGCCCCCCGGCCTGTGCCGCGCGGCCGGCGCACGGCGCGCGGCCTCGTCGCCCAGGTAGGCTTGCCGCACCTCGGGGGATTGCTGGATCTCGGCGACGCTGCCCTGCGCCAGTTCGCGCCCGGCGTCGATCGCCACGATGTGATCGGACACGCCCATCACCAGCGTCATGTCGTGCTCGACCAGCAGCACGCCCGCGCCCGCGTCGGCGATGCGCCGCAGCAGTCCGGCCAGCCGCGTCTTGTCCTCGCGCGAGAGCCCGGCCGCGGGCTCGTCCATCAGCAGCACGTCGGCGTCGGTGGCCAGCGCCCGCGCAATTTCCACCAGCCGCCGGTCCACGTGCGGCAGGTCGGCGGCGGCGATGTCCAGCGCGCCTTCGTAGCCGCAGAACGCGAGCAGGGCACGCGCGCGTTCGCGCACGTCGGCCGCGGGGTATCGGCGCGAGGCCAGCAGCCCGCCCAGGCGGCCGCGCAGCATGCCCAGCGCGACGTTGTCCTCGACGCTCAATGTGTCGAACAGCTGCGAGGTCTGGTAGGTGCGGGCGATGCCGCTGCGCGCCACGCGGTGGGCCGCCAGCGCCGCCAGCGGCGCATCGCCCAGCTTCACGTTGCCGCTGGTCGGCTGGTAGTAGCCGCTCAGCATGTTGATGACGGTGGACTTGCCCGCGCCATTGGGGCCGATCAGCGCGGTCACGGCGCCGGGCGGCACGGTGAACGACACCGCCTGCACGGCGCGCACGCCGCCGAAGGTCATGGTGAGCGCGTCGGCATGCAGCGTGCGGCGCGACCGCGCGCACGTGGGCATGGCGCCGTGGCGGGGCGCCAGAGCCTGCGTCTGCGCGCGCCGGCGCCAGCGCGCCAGCAGTCCGGCGGCGCCTTCGGGTGCGGCCCACAGCACCACCAGCAGGAAGGCGCCGAAGAACAGCAGGCGGTATTCCTCCAGGCTGGAGAGCATTTCCGGCAGCAGGCCCACCACCACCGCGCCGAGCAGCGGTCCGGCCAGCGAGCCCGCGCCGCCGATCGTCACCGCCAGCACGAACAGGATGGACTGCATGAAGTTGAAGTTGTGCGGCGTGATCATGCCGGTCAGCGGCGCATACAGGCCGCCCGCCAACCCGACCACGGCGGCCGACACCATGAAGGCCACCGCCTTGACCGCCAGCGGATTGATGCCGATCGATTCGCTGGCCGTCTCGCTGTCCTTGACCGCGCGCATGGCCGCGCCCCACGTGCCGCGCGACAGCAGCGCATAACCGATCAGCGCGGCAAACACCGCCACGATGGCCAGCATGGCCACGCCGCGGTCGCCGCCCAGGCTGCCGATGGCGGGCTGCACGATGCCCATCAGGCCGTTCTGGCCGCCGGTGAGGGCGCCGCCCTCGATCAGCGCGTGCTCCACGATGAAGCCGAAGGCAATCGTGATCATCGCCAGGTAGGGGCCTTTCACGCGCAGCGCCGGCACCGCGAGCAGCAGGCCGAACGCGGCGCACACCAGCGCGGCGGCCGGCCCCCCCCGCCAGAAGCTCCACCCGGCCTGGCCGGTCAGGATGGCGACCGTGTAGGCGCCGATGGCGTAAAAGCCCGCGTGGCCGAACGACATCTGGCCGGTCAGGCCCAGCAGCACGTTCAGCCCGATGCCGGCCAGCGCCAGCAGCGCCACGTTGCCCAGCACGAAGACGTAGTAGCCGTTGACGGTGGCCGCCAGCATCAGGGCCACCGCGGCCAGCAGGGCGTACAGCGCCGGCGGCAGCCAGCGCATTGCGGATTGCGTGTTCATCAGACCTTCCTCACATCGGCGCGCCCGAACAGGCCATTGGGCAGCACGGCCAGCATGACGATCACCAGCGTGAAGCTGATGATCTGCGTGTACCCCGACCCCAGCGCCACGGTGATCAGCGCTTCGACCACGCCGAACAGGAGGCCCGC
>JAEYVD010000336.1 GCA_023432075.1 Pseudomonadota bacterium
CGCGACGGGCGCATCAGGTGGTGGGTCATGTCCACCATCACCAGGTCGGCGCGCGCGCCCACCGCGATGCGGCCCAGGTCCTCGCGGCCCAGCGCCGTCGCGCCCCCGACCGTCGCGGCGTGGAAGACTTCGCCTGTGGTCACGGCACGCGGCGTCTGCGCCATCAAACGGGCCAGATAGCCCACGTGGCGCATTTCCTCGATCATGTTGTGCGGATACGTATCCGTGCCGATGCCCAGGTTGATGCCTGCGCGGCGGTAGCGCCCGAAATCGCGCAGCGCCATGCCGCGGCGCATGAACACCGTCGGGCAATGCGCCACGCTGGCGCCCGTTTCGGACAGGATGGACAGGTCGGTGGCGGTGTTCCAGTGCGTGTTCGGGTGGTCATCGACGAAGATGCCATGACCGACGATGCTGCCCGCATCCAGCACGCCCAGGCTGTGCAGCCATTGCACGGGCGTCAGGCCATGGCGCCGGGTGATCTCGTGGAACTCCGGCAGTGATTGCGCGGCGTGCGTCTGCCAGCCGATCCCGCGGCGCTTGGCCTCCTGGTGGCTGGACTTCAGCAGTTCCGGCGTGCAGGTGTCGATCTGCGCCGGCACCAGCATGCCCGTCAGCCGGCCGCATTCATGCGCCTCGGCTTTATCGATCAGCGCCAGCGCGCGTTCCATGCCGGCCTCGCCCGCCTGCTCGTTCCAGTCGTACTCCACGACATGGCCATTCTTCGTGTACCAGCGCGCCGAACGGAACATGGGCGCGATGTAGGCGCGCAGGCCGCTTTGCACCATGATGTCGATCCAGTGCTCGTGCGCCACCGACATGTCCACCACGGTCGTCACGCCGGACATCAGCAGTTCGGCCGCGGCCAGCGTGAGCTGCGCGGGCGCCGCCTCGTCATCGCCTTCCATCGTGGGCATGTACTCGTACAGATTCGAGTTGTACAGGCCCGCCGAGCCGGTCTCGTCCGTGTACCCCTTGTTGATGGGTTCATGCACCAGGTGGCTGTGGATGTCCACCAGCCCCGGCATGACCATCATGCCGCTGCCGCTGACAATGTCCGCATCCGGCGCGGCCGCCTGCGCGCCCGGCCCGACGTGCGTGATGCGCCCGTCCGCAAACGCCACGTCGGCGTTCTTCATGTAGACATGCTGCTGACGCGCCGCGTCCCAGGCGACCACAACCTCGGCGTTCTTGATCAGGGTAGTTTTCAACGCAATATCCTTGGAAATGAGTTTCGGGTATTCGGGTGCTGCTAGCGCCAGGCCGGTTGCGCGTTCTTGCGCGCACTGGGCGGCGCCAGGCTGGGTAATCCGCGCGGCAAGAACTTTCCTTGACCCGCCGCGCCTGCAAAATTCGAGCCGTCCCAAACGACCTGACCGCGCAGCAGCGTCAGCGCGGGCCACGCCCGTAGCTGCATGCCTGCATAGGGGGTGTAGTCCACCGCGTGGTGCAGGTGTTCGTTGCCAAGCGTGAAGTCACGCTCTTCCCAGATCACCAAGTCGGCGTCACTGCCGATTGCCAGCGTGCCCTTGCGTGGATACAGGCCATAGGCTCGCGCGGGCTGCGTCGCGGTCAGCTCCACGAAGCGGTTCAAGCTGATGCGCCCGCCCAGCACGCCTTCCGAGTACAGCAGCGGCACGCGTGTCTCGATGCCGGGGATACCGTTCGGGATATGGCGGAAATCCACCTCCTTGCCGCCGGGCGTCTTGCCGTCTTCGCCGGTCAGGTTGAACGGCGAGTGATCGGACGAGAACACCGTAAACAGGCCATCCGCCAGCCCCTGCCAGATCGCTTCCTGGCTGGATGCGTCGCGCGGCGGCGGGCTGCACACGCACCGCGCGCCGAAATAGCTATCGTCCATGCCCAGATCTTGCGCTGTCAGCAGGAGGTACTGCGGACAGGTCTCCGCGTATACGTTCAGTCCTTTGGCGCGCGCCTCGCGAATCTGCTGCACCGCCTCGCCGCCCGAGATGTGCACCAGCAGAATCGGCACGTCGATAAGCTCGGATAGCGCAATCGCGCGGTGGGCGCCCTCGCGCTCGACCAGCGTGGGCCGCGACACCGCATGAAACCGTGGCGCCGTGCGTCCCGCGGCCTCCAGGCGGCGTGTCAGCCAGGCGATGCAGTCGGAGTTTTCGGCATGGATCATCGCCATGCCGCCATGCATGCGCGCCACATCCAGCACATCCAGGATCTGAGCGTCGGACAGCTTGAGCGCGTCGTAGGTCATGTACAGCTTGAACGAGGTGTATCCGGCCTCGATCAGGCGCGGCAGTTCCTCGTTCAGCACGGCAGGGGTAGGGTCCGTCAGGATCAGGTGGAAGGCATAGTCCACGCACGCGCGGCCTTCAGCCCGCTGGTGGTAGTCGTCGACGGCCGCCTGCACCGTGCCCCCCTTGCGCTGCGCCGCGAACGGAATCACGGTGGTCGTGCCGCCGCAGGCGGCCGAGCGCGTGCCGGTGAAAAAATCGTCTGCCAACTTCACCGGTGGCGCCATGGGCTGATCCAGATGGCAATGCGCGTCGATCCCCCCCGGCGTCACCACGCGCCCCGCCACATCGATTTCACATAGCCCGGGCGCCAGGCCGCGCCCGATTTGCACGATACGGCCGTCGGAAATCGCCAGATCCGCGCGGCAGGTATCGCCGGCAGTCGCCAGCACCGCGTCGCGCAGCACCAGATCAAAACCCTGCTTCGTCATATGCGTCAGCCCGTCTGATCCGTCCTTTCCTGGCTGCAAAAGCGCGGCCGGATGGACATGTCGTGAGCGGATTCTAGGCCGAATACAAAAATGATTACGCTAGTGATTACCCTGAAATATACATTTCAAGTCCAAATTGTTAACATTATTTTTGACATCATTTGGCTTCAATCCACAATGGCGGCGCCTGATCGGGTATCTTCACGGTCACCCAGTCAGGCTGCCGCCAACACGACGTCTACAAGCGGCGAAGAACCGCTCATCACCCACGGCGGCGATCCCGCCCTGGCATCAAACGCGCAAATCAACAACGAGCCCATGGCATCAGACAAACGCGACACCTCGGTGACCGGCATTTACGAACGCATCTACCGCGCCATCCTGGACAACCGCCTCAAGCCCGGCACCAAACTGGTCGAAGAGCGCCTGGCCGAAATCTTCGAAGTCAGCCGCCCGCGCATCCGCGAGGTGCTGGCGCGCCTGGCCCACGAGCAGATCGTTGAACTGTTCCCGCAACGCGGCGCCTATGTGGCCAAGCCGTCCATCGAAAAGGCGCGCGATGTCTTTGAGGCTCGCAGGCTGATCGAACCGGCCGTCGTGCGGCGACTGACGCAAAATCTGACGCCCGAAAAGCTGGCGCGCTTGCGCGAACACGTCGTGCTGGAGCACGATGCCCGCAAACGCGACGACAAGCGCGCCATCATCCGGCTGGCAGGTGAATTCCACATCCTGCTTAGCGAGCTGGCGGGGAACGGGGAACTGGCGCGCACCATGCGCGAACTCTCCACGCTGACGTGCCTGGTCATCTTCCTGTACAACCTGCCCACCGCCACCAGTTGCCGGGACGACGAACATGAACTCATCACCGAGGCAATCGCGGCCCGCGATTCGCAGCGCGCCGAGGAACTGACCTTGCATCACCTGGAGCACATCGAACAAAGCGTGAAGCTGGAATCGGTGGAAGAGTCGGTCGACTTGGAAGACGTCTTCAAGTTCTGAAGCCCATCCATGTGAAAAGCCCCGACGGAAAGCTTTCCGCCGGGGCTTTTCATCACGCTGCCCGCAGGCCTGAGCCTCAGCAGCCCTGCATCGCCAGCTTGCGACGGCGCACGTTGCTGGCGCGCTGCACCAGCACCAACGCCAGGCCGGCCGTTGCGATCACCGCGCCGGCGATCGGCACCGCCGCGTAGCCCATGCCCGCCGAGATCACCGCCCCCCCGGCCGCCGCGCCCACCGCGTTGCCCAGGTTGAACGCGCCCACGTTCATCGACGAGGCCAGCCCCGGCGCATCCGTCGCGGCGCGCATCACGCCCATTTGCAGCGGCGGCACCACCGCGAAAGTCGCGATGCCGAAGATCAAGAGCGCAATCGCCGCGCCGACCGGCGTCGAGGCCAGCCACGGGAACGCCAGCAGATCCGCAATCACCAGCACCAGGAAGAAAATCAGCGTGCCATCGAGCGAGCGGTCGGCCATGCGCCCGCCCACGCCATTGCCCAGCGTGAAGCCCAGACCGATCAGCACCAGCATGCCCGTCACGAAAGCCGGCGACGCGCCGGTGATCTCGGCCAGCGTCGGCGCGATGTATGTGTACAGGGTGAACATCGCGCCCGCGCCCAGCACCGTCGTCAGCAGGGCCAACAACACGGCGGGGCTGCGCAGCACCGCCAGTTCATGACGCACATTGGGACGACGGCCGGCCTCACCCGCCGGCAACGCCAGCCACAGCGACAGCATCGCGATCAGGCCCAGCACCGCCGTCGCAAAGAACGACATCCGCCACCCGATTGCCTGTCCCAGCCACGTCGCGGCCGGCACCCCGCCCACGTTGGCGATAGTCAGCCCCATGAACATCGTCGCCACCGCGCTGGCCTGCTTGTGACGCGGCACCACGCTGGCGGCCACCAGCGAGCCCAGGCCAAAGAACGCGCCGTGGTTCAGGCTGGTCACCAGGCGGGCCAGCAGCAGCGTCATGTAGTTGGGCGACAGCGCAGACAGAATATTGCCGATGGTGAAAATCGCCATCAGCAGGATCAGCGCCTTGCGCCGGGACCACCGCGAGAACGCCAGCGTCATCAGCGGCGCGCCGATCATGACGCCGATCGCGTAGGCGCTGACCAGCATGCCCGCGCTGGGAATGGACACGTTCACCCCCTCGGCGATGACGGGCAACAGGCCCATGGGAGAAAACTCGGTCACGCCGATGCCAAACGCACCGACGGCAAGCGCCAACAACGGCGGGCCGGCCTTCACCGGCTGGGTTTCTTGGGGATTCATGCAAGTTCCTTGGGTTCGAC
>JAEYVD010000340.1 GCA_023432075.1 Pseudomonadota bacterium
GAAAAAGCGTGAGCGGGCGCCGTCAGGGCCGCAAGCACCAGGCCAGTGGCCACCATCAGAGGACGCAGGGACAGAACGTTATCGCGCATGAATATTCCCGGGTATAAAAACAAACGTCGGGACGGCCGGCTGGCCGTCCCGACGCGAGGTAGGGCTCCAGACTAAGCGAAAAGCTTAACGCAGATAGTTGATATCGGCGCGGCGGTTTTCGGCAAAGTCGGCTTCAGTCGTACCCGTCGAGCGCGGCTTTTCCTTGCCGAAGCTGATGGTTTCGATCTGGTTGTCGCTGACGCCCAGCAGGGTCATCATGCGACGCACGGCGTCGGCACGACGCTGGCCGAGGGCCAGGTTGTACTCAGCACCGCCGCGTTCGTCGGTGTTGCCTTCGATCTTGATCTTTTGCTGTTGGTGCGAGGCCAGGTACTTGGCATGGGTTTCGACCAGGCCACGGTATTGGTCCGACACGGTGTAGCTGTCGAAATCAAAGTACACCGAGCGCTGTTGCGCCAGGATGCTTTGGGGGTTGAAAGGATCAAGGATTTGGCCAGAGGCCGAAGATCCTTGGCCAGCGCCTCCACCCTGACCCGCTTTATCGTCGAGAGGGACGGAGCTGCAAGCTGCCAGGGCGGCAGCCAGAGCGGCGATGGTTAGGCTTTTGGCAATGCGCGACTTCATGATAGTTCCTTTGCAAAGAGAGTCACACGTGTTATCGGGTAAATGGGCCCCAAGTCGGTTCACGTATTTCCCCGTTCAGTACCGAAAGCGTCTGTCGTACGCGTCCATCGCTCGAGACACCTGCAAGCACGCTACGGCCATTTTGGATGGCTGCGTAGAGCACTTGCATGCCGTTTGGCGCAAAGCTGGGCGACTGATCGTCACGACCATCAGTCAGCAAGGCTTCGGCGCCAGTGGACAAGTTCAAGGATGCGATTCGAAACGCGCCGTCTCGTCTTGCAACGTACAGCAGCGTCGATCCGTCGGGGGAAATTCGGGGTGATATGTTGTAACCACCATTAAACGTGAGACGGCGGGCTTCGCCGCCTGTCGAGCCGGTCTGATAGATTTGCGGCCCGCCGCTGCGGTCACTCGTAAAGATAATGGAAGCACCGTCAGGCGTAAAGCTCGGCTCGGTGTCAATCCCGGGAGAACGCGTAACTCGGGTCGGATTCGAGCCATCCGCGGCATTAACGACGTAAATTTGCGACAAACCGTCACGCGTCAGGGCGACGGCGAGCTTGCTGCCGTCAGGCGACCAACCCGGTGCGCTGTTGTTGCCCTTGAAGTTGGCAACCGGTGCGCGGGCGCTGGTGGCCAGGGTGTGCACGTAGACGACGGGCTTGCCGGACTCGAAGCTCACGTAAGCAAGCTTGCTGCCATCGGGCGACCAGGACGGCGAAATGATCGGCTCGCGCGAGCGCAGGGCAACCTGGGGATTCTGGCCGTCGGCGTCAGCCACCTGCAGTTCGTAGGTGGAGCCCTTCTTCAGCACATACGCGATACGCGTCGAGAACACGCCGCGAACGCCGGTGATCTTTTCGTAGATGCGATCGGCGATCTGGTGGGCCACGCGGCGCAGTTCCTGCTCGGTGCCCGAGAAGGCCACGCCGTCCAGTTGGGATTTCTTGACCGTGTCGGCCAGGCGGTAGCGCACGTCGTAGCGGCCATCGGCGCCACGCGTGATGCTGCCGTAGGCGATGAAGTCCGCACCCTTGCCGCGCCAGTCGTCGTGGGCGATCGGGGAATCCACGTTCAGGCCGGAGCCTGCGGCGTTGATCAGGCGGAACTGGCCGGTGCGGGTCAGGTCGGCGCGAATGACTTCGGCCAGTGCGCGGCCGTGGGTGTCATCGACCGCGAAGTCGGCGATGGCCACGGGATACTGGGTGGCGCCGGTGCCGGAGATATCGACACGCAGCTGCGCGTGGGCGGGCTTCATGGCCATCAGGCAGGCGAGCGCCACCATCAGCAATCCGATTCCATACGCTCTCCAGAGCGCGAGAGTGGGTACTCGTCGACTATAAGCGGGAGTCATGTTCGTCAATCTCCTGTCAGTCATACATTCTGTAGACAACGTCAATAATGGGTTCGTAGCGGCCCGTGGAGGGCTTCGGGAACGGGTTGCAACGGCGGATGCCGGTTTCGACCGCGCGGTCAAAGCCCGGGTTGCCAGAAGAACTGGTCAACGTGACGCCATTCACCTTCCCGTCAGAACCTAACTGTACCCGGTATTGCGCGGTCGGATTTCCCGAGCCGCTGCGGGGCGGAGGCGGATACGCCACCCCGGGCTGCACGCAGGCCCGGACCTTGGCGCCGTAGCCGCTGTCGCGTCCGCCGCCAGCCTGGTTGCGGTCGGCGGTGCCGCCCGGAATGCCGGCGGCGCCCAGGGCGTCGTTGCGGAACGCGTCCTTCAGCGCCTTGTCGGCGGCGGCCTTCTTGGCAGCGGCAGCCTTCTCGGCAGCAGCCTTCTCAGCCGCCGCCTTCTCAGCCGCGGCCTTCTCGGCAGCAGCCTTCTCAGCGGCGGCCTTTTCAGCCGCCGCCTTCTTGGCGGCTTCTTCCTTGGCCTTCTTCTCGGCAGTGGCTTTCTCGGCAGCCGCCTTCTCGGCAGCAGCCTTTTCAGCAGCGGCTTTCTCGGCGGCAGCCTTCTCCGCGGCGGCCTTCTGGGCAGCAGCCTTCTCGGCAGCGGCCTTTTCAGCGGCAGCCTTCTCGGCGGCCTGGCGCTCCTGCTCCAGGCGCTTCTTTTCCTTCAGCTCGGCCTGCTTGCGCTCTTCCTCCAGGCGCGCCTTTTCCTTGGCGGCCTCGGCGGCTTCGCGGGCCTTCTCTTCCTGCTCGCGCTTTTTCTTCGCTTCCTGGATGGCGATCTCGGGATCGACTTCCTCGGTCTTGGCCTGGACCTGCGGTTGGGGCTCAGGCGGCGGCGGAGGAGGAGGGGGCGGAGGCGGCGGCTCCGGCGTCTTTTCAGGCTCCGGCTCGGGCTGCGGCTTGGGTTGGGGTTTGGGCGGTTCGGGCTGCGGCGTGGGCGGCGGCGAGACGGGCGAATTGCCGTCTGCCCAGAGTTCCACCTGGACGGGGCCAGGGTTCTCGGTATGCCAGTTCACGCCAAAGATCAAGGCAACCAGCAGCAGCAGGTGCACCGCCACAGCCAGAATCAGCGAATTCCGGTTGTCGTTGTTGGGCGGGGTGGCCGGCGGGCCGCTGCGGTGTCGAATTATGGGTGGCGTCATGTGCGGTGCATGCCGGCCGGGCCGGCGGATGGCGGCGCGTTAGCGTTTCTTGGCGGGTGCGGGCTGTTGGGCGCCTGCGGCGGACTGGTCCACCAGCAGACCCAGGCGGGTGATGCCGTTGGTGCGCAGCTCGTCCATGACCTTCACGACCGTCTCGTAGGGCACCTTGCCGTCGGCGGCGATGACCACCGGCGTTTCCGCGGTAATGCGCGAACGCACTTGCGCCACCAGTTCGGTGCGCGCGATGTCCTGCATGGTGGCGCCGGCCTCGCGCATGCGCAGCGCGATCTTGCCGTCTTCCGAAATCTGGACTTCCAGCGGCTTGACCGGCACGTCGGAGGCGGCGCCCACCGACGGCAGCTGAATCAGCCCGGGCGTGATGAGGGGCGCGGTCACCATGAAGATGACCAGCAGCACCAGCATCACGTCGATGTACGGCACCACGTTGATGTCGGCCTTCATGCGGCGGCCGGACCTGCCGCGCGAGCTTACCGAGGGCATTAGCGCACCTGCCGTTGCAGAATGTTCAGGAATTCATCGACGAAGCTGTCAAAGCGGATCGAGATGCGGTCGATGTCATTCGTGAAACGGTTGTAGGCAACCACGGCAGGAATGGCGGCGAACAGGCCGATGGCGGTGGCGATCAGCGCCTCGGCAATGCCGGGAGCCACCGAGGCCAGCGTGGCCTGCTGCATGTTCGACAGGCCGATGAACGCGTGCATGATGCCCCAGACCGTGCCCAGGAGGCCGATGTACGGGGACACCGAACCAGCGGAGGCCAGGAAGTTCAGGTGCGATTCCAGCGCGTCCATTTCGCGCTGGTAGGCGGCGCGCATGGCGCGGCGCGGGCCGTCCAGCACTGCCGTGGCGTCGCTGCTGGCATTGCCGCGGCGGGCCTTCAGGAATTCGGTCATGCCGGCATCGAAGATGCGGGCGAGGGCGCCTTGTTCGTCGCGGCGCGAGGCCACGGCCTGTTGCAGCATCGACAGGTCGCCGCCCGACCAGAAGTCGTCTTCGAAGCGGCGCGTCTGGTCATGGGCCCGCTTGATGGCCATGCGCTTGGCGAAGATGTAGGTCCAGGACATGATCGAGATGCCCAACAGCATCAGCATGATCAGCTGGACCGGCACGCTGGCGTGCGAAATCAGCGAAAGCAACGACATGTCGTTGGTGACTTGCATGGTTATTCCTGAATGAATTCCAGTTTTGCGCGAATGTCGGCCGGCAATTCTGCCGGCCGCATGTGAACGGCATCGACGCAACAGACTTGGATGTTGCCTTCGGCAAGCAGTTCCCCGTTGCGCTCCGCGCGCTGCGCGAAGTGTATCGAAGCGCGGCCCAGTTTGGTGACTCGGCTGCGTATGGTAAGCAAATCGTCCAGTCTGGCCGGTTTGCGGTAGGACATGTCCAGGGCGCGGACAACGAACAGCCGTTGCTCGCTGGCAGCCAACCCGGATTGGTTGACGCCCAGATCGCGCAGCCATTCGGTGCGGGCCCGCTCCAGGAATTTCAAGTAGTTAGCGTAGAAAACCACCCCGCCGGCGTCCGTGTCTTCGTAGTAGACGCGGACTTGCAGGGTGGATTCGGCGGACTTCTGATCGGTCACGATACTCAGGAAATAGTGGTGCGGGTCGGGACGCGGTAAGTCCGTAGCAGCTACAGGGTTAAAGCGTATCGAGCTTCGTCAGCACGGCTTCAAGCGCGGACTCTACCGGAATCTTGGCCGCTTCGGTTTCCCGGCGGGCCTGCAATTCCACCACACCGTCGTTCAGGCCGCGTTCTCCAACTGTTACACGCAGCGGCGCACCGATCAGTTCCCACTCGGCAAACATGACGCCCGGGCGGGCATCGCGGTCATCCAGCATGACGTCCACGCCGCGCGCGAGCAGGGATTCATAGAGCTTTTGCGCGGTGTCACGCACCGTTTCACTTTTGCCCCAACCCACGGGGCAGATGACCACTTCGAAGGGGGCGAGCGCGCGGGGCCAGATGATGCCGCGGGCGTCGTGGTTCTGCTCGATGGCGGCGCCCACGATGCGGGTCACGCCGATGCCGTAGCAGCCCATTTCCAGGACGGCGGGCTTGCCGGTTTCGTCCAGGAAGGTGGCCTTCAGGGCTTCGGAGTACTTCTTGCCCAGATAGAAGACGTGGCCCACTTCGATGCCGCGCTGGATCGACAGCGTGCCCTTGCCGTCGGGCGAGGGGTCGCCGGCCACGACATTGCGCAGATCGGCCACCAGTTCGGGCTCGGGCAGGTCGCGGCCCCAGTTCACGCCCTGGATGTGGAAGTCCTCGCGGTTGGCGCCGCAGACGAAATCGGCCATGTTGGCAACGGTACGGTCGGCGATCACGTGGACCGGCTTGGCCGTCTTGACCGGGCCCAGGTAGCCGGGCTTGCAGCCGAAATACTCAACGATCTCGGCTTCGGTGGCAAACCGGAAGCCCGCCAGGCCCGGCAGCTTGCCCGCCTTGATTTCGTTCAATTCGTGGTCGCCGCGCAGGAGCAGCAGCCAGATGTCGACCTTGCCCTTTTCGCCGTCGGTGGCCAGGACGATCGACTTGATCGTGCGCTCCAGGGGAATGTTCAGCAGCTTGGCCACGTCCTCGCACTTGGCGGCGCCGGGCGTTGCGACGTCCGCCATCGCCTCGGCGGCGGCGGCACGGGAGGCATGCAGGCTGGGCGCTTCCGCCAGCTCGATGTTGGCCGCGTAGTCCGAATCCGCGTTGTAGACCAGCAGGTCTTCGCCCGTGTCGGCGATCACCTGGAATTCATGGCTGCGCGTGCCGCCGATGGAGCCCGTGTCGGCCGCCACCGCGCGGAACTGCAGGCCCAGACGGCCGAAGATGCGCATGTAGGCGGCGTACATGGTGTCGTAGCTGCGTTGGGCGCCGGCCTCGTCGCGGTCAAAGGAGTAGGCGTCCTTCATCGTGAATTCGCGGCCGCGCATCAGGCCGAAGCGGGGACGACGCTCGTCCCGGAACTTGGTCTGAATGTGATAGAAATTCAGCGGCAACTGGCGGTAGCTGTGGATTTCATTGCGGGCGATGTCCGTGATGACTTCCTCGGACGTCGGCTGCAGCACGAAATCGCGCTGGTGCCGGTCCTTGATGCGCAGCAGTTCCGCGCCGTACTGCTCCCAGCGGCCGGATTCCTGCCAGAGCTCGGCCGGCTGCACCACGGGCATCAGCAACTCGATGGCGCCCGCCGCGTTCATTTCTTCGCGGATGATCGCCTCGACCTTGCGGATGACCTTCAGGCCCAGCGGCATGTAGGTGTAGATGCCGCCCGCGAGCTTGCGGATCATCCCGGCGCGGGTCATCAGCTGGTGGCTGGCGACTTCCGCTTCGGACGGGGCTTCTTTGAGGGTGTTGATATGGTAGTTGGATGCGCGCATGTTTAAAGGTGGCAGCAGATACGTATAATCGACCGTAATTGTATTGAATTCGGTGGGGGTGGCCCATGCTTGACCGCGAAGGCTACCGCCCCAATGTCGGCATCATTCTCGTCAACACTAGAAACGAGGTCTTTTGGGGCAAGCGTATCAGGGAACATGCATGGCAGTTCCCCCAGGGCGGCATCAAGTATGGCGAAAGCCCGGTGCAGGCCATGTATCGCGAACTCCATGAAGAGGTGGGCCTGAAGCCCGAGCATGTCCGTATTTTGGGGCGTACACGCGATTGGTTACGTTATAACGTGCCCGATCACTTTGTCCGGCGTGAGTGGCGTGGCCACTATAAAGGACAAAAACAGATTTGGTTCTTGTTGCGCCTGGTGGGACGTGACAGTGATGTTTGCTTGCGCGCGACGCAGCATCCGGAATTCGACGCCTGGCGCTGGAGCCAGTACTGGGTTCCGCTGGATGCCGTCATCGAGTTCAAGCGAGACGTCTATACCCAGGCGTTGAACGAGTTGTCGGCTATCCTCTTTCGGCGCCATCACGAAACCCGCTACCTGCGCCAACGGGTGCATGGTCAGCGGGCTGCAGAGAATTTGCCCGAAGGAACGGACGGTCATGCGCATATTGTTGGTTGAAGACGAACGGGACATGGCGTCCTGGCTGATGCGCGCGCTCGCCCAAAGCGGGTTCGTACCCGATCACGCGGCGGATGCGCGCACGGCCGAAGC
>JAEYVD010000369.1 GCA_023432075.1 Pseudomonadota bacterium
AAATCTATGGTCAGCCCGATTTTTGCAAGCAAGTTCGTGTTGGCGTAAATTGGGCTTTGCTCAAATCTATTCGGAGTCGTTTGGGGACAGGTCCCCGCTCCATGATGAGAGTCGCGCCCGGCAAACCTAAAAAACGCCTCAGCATCCAGGTGCTGAATTTTTTACCAGGTTTCTTGCCAGGCCGTTGAGCCGTTTATGTCTTCACGTACTCGCGTCGCAAAACCAGGAAGTGACTGCGTAAAACGGTGATGAAGGTCAGGCTGCGCTAACAGCCTGCTCACTTCGGTAGTTCGTTCCGTTGGCTAGGATGGCCCAGGCTATCCTAGCCATTTTATTGGCCAGCGCGCAGGCCACCACATTCGAGTGGCGTCGAGCCAGCAGATCACGCACCCAAACGCCCAGCCGATCCGTGCGCCGGTCAATGCGCTGCATGATCGCGCGTGCACCCTGCACCAACAGCCGCCTGAGATTCTTGTCGCCGCGCTTGCTGATGCCCAGCAGCGTGGGCTTGCCACCCGTGCTGTACTGTCGTGGCACCAACCCTACCGAGGCCGCGAACTGGCGTGCCGAACCGAACTGCTGCGCGTCGCCCAATTCGGTCATCAGCACGCTGGCCGTGATAGGTCCGATGCCAGGGATCTCCAGCAGCCGCTGGCTGCGCTCGTCCTCGCGCAGTTGCTGGCACAGTTCGCGTTCGATCTGGCCGATCTGCTCGTCCAGGTACTTGAAATGTTCTTGCAGCCGCTCAAGCAGCGCCACCAACCGGGGCGGCAGCTCATGCTCGGCCAGCACTGCCGGCAGGCGTCGGATGATGGCTTGCCCGCGCGCTAGGCTGATGCCGAACTCCAGCAAGAAAGCGTGGACCTGGTTGATCACGCCGGTGCGCTCACGCACCAGCGACTCTCGTACGCGGTGCAGCGCCGAGACGGTCTGCTGGGCCTCGTTGCGGGCACTCACGAACCGCATGCTCGGGCGCGAGGCGGCTTCGCAGATCGCCTGCGCATCAGCAAAGTCATTCTTGTTGCCCTGCACGAATGGGCGCACGAACTGGGGCGAGATCAGCTTGGCCAGGTGGCCCAGCGCCTGGATGCGGCGCGCCATCCAATGCGCGCCCGCGCAGGCCTCCATCACCACAGTGCTGCAAGGCGTGTTGCCCAGCAACGTGAACAGTTGCTGGCGAGTGCACTTCTTGCGAAACATCATCCTGCCGCTCGCATCCTGCCCGTGCAGATGGAAGCTATGCTTGCCCAGATCAATGCCAATCAGCGTGACGGTGCTCATGAGAGGTCTCCCAGAAAGAACAATCCCCACTCAGCGTACCGCTTCGTGGGGATCGGGCTGACCAGCTCATTAACGCCGCGATTGCGGCGTTTGATTTCAGGCATCCGCGGCGGCTTACAGCCGCGAGTAGGCCGCTTCCAATTCGCGATGCAGGACGTCGGCAAAGTCCGCGCTGGCCGGATCCTGCTGCGACAGCAGGCGGGCGAGCACGACATTGTCTTCCTCTCCGTTCCAGATTTTGATGTAGGTGCCTTCCTTGTAGCCGTGCTGCTGGCGGAAGATGTTCAGCACGTTCTTGGACACGTACTGCGTGTAGGCGTCGTTCCAGGTCATGTCGCACGCGGTCATGGTCTGCTCCAGGACCTTGAAGCTGGCGCGGCCGCATACCGCCAGGCCGCCGATCAGCTCAAGCAATTCCGGCACGTTCAGGGCGGCGAGGTCATGGGTCTTGCCGTCCAGCGCGACGGTTGCGGGCGCGGCCAGGTCGGCGACCAACGCGCGCGCGGCGGCCTCGGCGTCGCCCGCCGCTTGAACGATCGTGTGCGACAGGTAAAAGTGCAGGATGTCGACCAGTTCCATCTGGACCTGCGGCAGGTCGATGGTCTGCTTCTTCCACCACTTCCAGCCGTAGTGTTCCAGCGCCTCGGCCGATTCGACGAAGGCGGCGCGCAGGAAGCGGGCGCCGCCATTGACCCAATCCGGATTGATCATGCTGTTCAGGTGGCCTTGCAGCTTCAGCATCGTGGCCGCCTGGGCCTGGTTCAATCCGACTACGTTGTTCACTTTCACTCCGGGGGTGGGGCAGGTTCAATGGCCGGAAATGTTAGCACCAACGCCCGCCAGCCAAGTGCGGGCCGTCAAGTGCCGTCTTTGCGGTACGTGGACGGCGTCAGGGGCGGCAACTTGTTCAAGGGCGTCTTGCGGGGATTGCGGGCGCCGCTGGCCGCCTTGAACAGCATGAAGGCAAAGAACGCCAGGAATATCGCTGGCATCAACTCGTCCAGTTCGAACCGGGGGCTCTGCAGCGCACGGAAGGCGATGTTGGCGGCCGCCCAGCCCGCCAGGATGCCGGCCACGGTCAGCACGACGCCGAGCTTGCGCCGTCCCGCCTGTCGGGCGAGGGTGATGTTGGCTTCGTCGGGCTGGCCCGGCGCCGTCGCCAAAGGCGCTTGGGAAGCAGAGCGCGACCGCGGGGCGGACGAAGCCGTATTGCCCCACGGGGCTTCCGACAGCGAACCCGGGGTGGGAGAGGGCGACGCAGCCACGGGCGTGGGCACGGTCACCGGGGACGTTTGCCTGCGGGCGTCGCGCCGGCTTGCGATGCGGCCGGGCGAGGCGCCGCCGGCGCTGGTCAACTCTTCGATATAGCGCGCGAAATCGCCGTTCTTGGGCTCGGCATCGATGGCCATGACGCTCTCCGGATCAATTGCCCCGCCGCACGCGCACCGGTTGGCGGCGCTTGCGCACCATGGCGAGGAGAAGCCCGCATCCTAGCAAAACCGACAGCCCTGCGCCGATCATCATGGCAATTTGCTGCGCGTTTTCCGCTGTGCCCAGGCTGCGCGCGGTGATGTAGCCCGGCGCCAGCATCAGCGGCATCCAGAGTACGGCCGACAGCACGTTGGCCATCTGGAAGCGGCTGTGCGCCATGCCCATCACGCCCGCCACCGTGGGAATCGTGGAGCGGATTGGGCCCAGGAAACGGCCGATCAGCACGGACGCAAACCCGTAGCGGTAAAAGAACAGCCGCGCCCGGGCCACGCCGGTGCGCTGCTGCTTGAGCGGCCAGCGCCGCAGTACGCTCGGGCCCGCCCAGCGTCCCAGGTAATACGACAGCGCGTCGCCCACGATGGCGCCCGCGATGCCCCAGATGATCACGCCCCAGGGCGCGAGCGTGCCGGAGCCGATGAGGCCGCCGGTCAGCAGCAGCAGGGCGGTGGCCGGAATGAACAGGCCCAGGAGCACCATGGATTCGCCCATCGTGAGGAGGAAGGTGATCGGTCCGGCCCAGGCCTGGTTGGCCTCGATGAACTGGCCGATCTGAGTGATGTATTCGTCCATGAATGCAAAGTTGAAAATTAGCTGAACGCAATCGGGTATGTTAACGCCTGCGCGGCCGGCCGTAACGCGGCTAGGCCATTTGGCGGAATGCTGACGTTGGAGAAACATGGATTCAGTTACACAAGCGGTGCTGGGCGCCGGCATCCAGGGCGCCTTGCTGGGGCGCGTGCAGGGCAGACGCGCCCTTGTCTATGGCGCGGCGCTGGCTACCCTGCCGGATCTGGACGTCCTGATGAGCTACCCGGATCCGGTGTCGCTCATGACGTATCACCGGGGCTTTTCGCATTCCGTCTTCGTACTGACCGGACTGGCGATGTTGCTGGCGTGGCTGATACGCAAGTTCTGGCCCAATGCGCCCTATAGCGGGCGGCGGCTCTTCCTGACGATATGGCTGGTGCTGATCACGCATCCCATCCTGGATGCCTTCACGGTGTATGGCACGCAATTGTTCTGGCCGCTGGCGCTGACGCCGGAGAGCTGGTCGTCCGTGTTCATCATCGATCCGGTGTACACCGTGCCGCTGCTCATTGCGGTCGTGTTCGCGGTCATCGCCGGCATGACCCGCACCGCGCGGCGCGTGCTGCTGGGCGCGCTGGTGTTCAGCACCGCCTACCTGGGCTTCGGGTTGGCAGGCAGGATGGCGGCCGAGCAGCGCGTGCACGAGGCCATGCAGGCGCGGGGCATTGCGGTGACGCAGGTGCGGGCCATCCCCATGCCATTCAACACGCTGGTGTGGCGCGTGATCGCCAAGACCGGCGACGGCAGCTATTACGAGTCGGTCAGCAGCCTCTTTGATCGTCATCCGCCGGAATGGGTGCGGTTGCCGCTCAACCTGGAGGCAGGGCGGGTTCTGGCCGGCGCGCCGCTGCATGAACGCCTGCGCTGGTTCACGGACGACTGGCTGCGCTATGACGTGATCGGCGATGCGCTGGTGGTGTCGGACTTGCGAATGGGCATGGCCGGGCATTACACGTTCCGCTTCAAGATGGGCGAACGTGCGCCGGACGGAACGTGGAGCGCCATCACGCCGTCTGTCTGGCCCACCAACCGTGGCGGATGGACCGAAATGAAACTGGTCCTCGGCCGCATCCTGCAAGCGCAACCGCCGCTGCCGCTGGCGCAATGGTCGGAATTGGCCAAGCAGTAAGACCGCGTCAAACGCTGGTCCGCACGATGAAGGCCTCCGCGACGCGGAGGCCTTTTACTTTCCGGGGCCGTATTGACCTGTTTCGATCGCTTGCATTATTCTTGTTCTCTAATAAGGAACTTAGGTTCCGTTTTATGGAATAAGCATGAGTATTCTTGACGGCGTCCAACGCGTGCTTTCGCTCTACGCGGAAGGCGCGGCCGAATTGAGCTTCACGGAAGTCGCGGCGCGCCTGGCCATGCCCAAGAGCACGGCCTCGCGCCTGTTGAACCAGATGCAGAACTATGGCCTGCTCGACCAGGATGCGGCCACGCGCCGCTATCGCCCCGGCGCGCTGCTGGCGCAGGCGGTGCGCGCCGGCTTGGCCGCCACGCCACTGGACGAGGCCTGCCGCGCCGTGCTCGCCCGTCTGTCCGACGACAGCGGGTTGACCGCCTACCTGTCCACCCTTAACCACCGTGAAACCGTCGTGCTGCAGCGCTTGAACGGCTCGCACCCGGTGCAGGTGCTATCGCCGCCGGGCTCGCGCCGTGCCGCGTCCGGCACCGCGATGGGACGGGCCCTGCTGTCGCGCCTGACCGATGCCGAATTCGAGGCGCTGTATGGCGCCGACCCTGCCCAGCCGCTGCCCGTCGAAGGGCGCGACTGCCCAGCCACCGTGGGCGATTTGGCGCGCCTGGTGGCGCAGACGCGCGCCGATCAGTGCGGGGTCGCCATCGATCAGGCCATGCCCGGCATCGGCGCCGTGGCCGCCGCCGTGCGCGACCCCGCCACCGGCGAGTTGCGCGGGCTATGCCTGTCGTTCGTCTCCTTCCAGGCCGACGAGGCGCGCGTGGCCGTGCTGCGCGAATCGGTCATGCAGCAGGTGGGCGCGCTGGGCCGCGAGTTGAACGATCCCTACTGGCTGAACTGACCGCCTGCATTCACGGCGCCGGCCGCAATCCGCCGCGCCCAGAACCCTTACTCTTTCGGACTCTGACTTTCATGAACCTTCTGCTTCTCAGCAATTCCAGCAGCGACGCCGGCTATCTGGTGCACGCCATGGCGGACATCCGCGAACTGATCGAATCCCTGCCGCAAGGCGCGCCGGCCGTATTCGTGCCGTACGCCGGGGTCACGCGCAACTGGGACGACTACACGGCGCTGGTCGCCTCCGCGCTGGCCGACACGGGGCTGGCGATTCAGGGCCTGCACACGGCCGAAGATCCGGTGGCGGCGCTGGAGGCCGCGTCGGTCATCATCATCGGCGGCGGCAACACGTTCAATCTGCTGGGCCAGCTGCGCCGTCAGGGCCTGCTCGAGGTAGTGACGCGTCGTGTGCGCGCGGGCGCGGCCTACCTTGGCTGGAGCGCGGGCTCCAACCTGACGTGTCCCACCATCTGCACGACGAACGACATGCCCATCACCGATCCGCAAGGCTTTGATGCGTTGGGCCTGCTGTCCTTCCAGATCAATCCGCACTACACCAACGCACACCCCCCCGGTCACCGCGGAGAAACGCGCGCCCAGCGCCTGGCCGAATTCTGCACCCTGAATCCAGCCATGCCGGTGCTGGGCCTGCCCGAAGGCGCCGGACTGCGCGTGCGCGGCCAAAAGATCGCGCTGGTCGGTCCGCACGATGCGCCGCTCTTCCTGGGGCGCGAGGAACCACGCATGTTCCGCCCCGGCCCCGTGGAAATCCCGGCATGAAGCAGGTCATCGACGTTATCGAATTGCTGTCGTCCGCGCACGTCACGGGTGAGTCCGTGGCGCAGGTGCTGCGCGACGCAGGCCATTGCGAAGTGCAGGTCACGCACCTGGAGCGAGACGGTCTTGCCACCGACTTCCTGTCCATCGTCATTCCCGGCGCGGATGCCTCGGCCCCGCAATTGGGCATCGTGGGCCGGCTGGGCGGCATCGGCGCGCGCCCCGCGGTGACGGGCCTGGTGTCCGACAGCGACGGCGCCGTCGTCGCGATCGCCGCGGCGCTCAAGCTGATGGCGATGGCGCGGCAGGGCGACGTGCTGCCCGGCACGGTCCGCATCCGCACGCACATCTGCCCGCGGGCCGGCACGCGGCCGCATCATCCGGTGCCGATGATGCGCTCGCCATTCCCCATGCGCGAGATGATGTCGCACGAAGTGGATCCGCGCATGGACGCGATCCTGTCGGTCGACACCACGCGCGGCAACCGACTGGTCAACAAGCGTGGCGTGGCGCTGACTCCGGTGGCCAAGCAGGGCTACCTGCTGCGCATTCCGGAAACCATGCTGGATGTCATGGGCTGGGTCAGCGGTGAGCTGCCGGTCACGCTGCCGTTGACCACCCAGGACATCACGCCCTACGAAAACGGCCTGTGGCACGTGAATTCGCTGATGCAGCCGGCTATTGTCACGGACGCGCCGGTCGTCGGCGTGGCGTTGACCGCGCAGACCACCGTGCCCGGTTGCGCCACCGGCGTGACCAACGCCGTGGACGCGGACGTCGCCATGCGCTTCTGCATCGAGATCGCCAAGTTGTACGGCCAGCGCGCCATGACCTTCTTTGACGATGCCGAGTGGGTTGCGCTGCAGGCTCGCTACGGTTCGATGGCGCGCTTGCAGACCGTTGGCCGCGAAGACGGAGCCGCGCAATGAGCGCCCGCACGCCGCGCCGCGTTGCGTTCTTCACCATCGGTCAATCGCCGCGCAGCGACGTCGTGCCCGAAATGGCGCCCGTACTGGGCGCCCACGTGCGCATCGACGAATTCGGCGCGCTGGACGGCCTGGATGCCGCAGGGCTGGCCGCGCTGGCGCCGCGGCTGCGCGAATACCGCTTTGCCACGCGTCTGCGCGACGGCTCCCAGATCGAACTGGACGCCGCTGCCGCGGAGGCCCGGCTGGCGCACGTGATGCGAGAGGCCGACGGGCAGGGGTACGACGTGCTGGTGCCGCTGTGCACCGGCACGGCCATCGCGCCCATGCGCACGCTGGTGGTGGAGCCGCAGCAGGTCGTGG
>JAEYVD010000438.1 GCA_023432075.1 Pseudomonadota bacterium
AAACCTGGTGCGTCTACCAATTTCGCCACCTTCGCAATAGGCCAAGCCCGCTATTGTAGCTTGCTTGTTAAAATCTTGCGTCATGAATCCGCGCCTCGATGCCCTGCACCCCTACCCGTTCGAAAAACTGCGCGCGTTGCTGGCTTCCGCCAGCTCGCAGCCGGACGGTATTACGCCCATCAACCTGTCGATCGGCGAGCCCAAGCACGCCGCGCCCGAACGCGTGGCGCAAGCCATTCGCGACGGCATGGCTGGGCTTTCCGTCTACCCGTCGACGAAGGGCGATCCGGCCTTGCGCCGGGCCATCTCGGCGTGGCTGGCGCGCCGCTACAGCATTCCGGCGCCTGACGCCGACACGCAGGTCCTGCCGGCACTGGGATCGCGCGAGGCGCTGTTTGCATTCACGCAGACCGTGATCGACCCCGCGGCCGGTTCGGTGGTGATCTGCCCCAACCCGTTCTATCAGATCTACGAAGGCGCCACGCTGCTGGCGGGCGCGACGCCCTACTTCGTCAATGCCGATCCGGTCCGCAATTTCGGCAGCGACTGGAACCAGGTGCCGGAAGATATCTGGAAGAAGACGCGCCTGGTGTTCGTGTGCTCGCCGGGCAACCCCGCTGGCAACGTCATGTCGCTGCAGGAGTGGGAAACGCTGTTCAAGCTGTCGGACCGCCACGGTTTCGTGATCGCGTCGGACGAGTGCTATTCCGAGATCTACCTGGACGAGGGCGATGCGCCGCTGGGCGGATTGCAGGCGGCCCGGCGCCTGGGACGGGACGACTACCGTAATCTGGCGGTGTTTTCCAGCCTGTCCAAGCGGTCCAACGTGCCGGGCCTGCGGTCGGGCTTCGTGGCGGGCGACGCAGCGCTGATCGGCCGCTTTCTGCTGTATCGCACGTATCATGGCAGTGCGATGAGCCCGATCGTGTCCGCGGCCAGCATTGCCGCATGGACGGACGAGGCCCACGTGAAGGAAAACCGCCGCCAGTACCGCGAAAAATTCGACGCGGTGCTGCCCATCCTGCAAAAGGTGCTGGATGTGTCGCGGCCGCAGGCTTCATTTTATTTGTGGGCGGCAACGCCCGGTTCCGATACCGCATTCGTTCGCGACCTCTATGGCCGTACCGGTGTTACCGTGCTGCCAGGCAGCTTCCTCGCGCGCGAGGCGCACGGCATGAATCCGGGCCAGGGACGCATCCGCATCGCCCTGGTGGCGCCCTTGGCCGACTGCGTGCAGGCGGCCGAGCGCATCGCCCATTTTGTACATACTTCTGTTTGACCAACCTTTAAAAGCTGAGCCGCTATGACTCTCGACCTGCAGACCACCATTGAACAAGCCTGGGAGAACCGGGCCAACCTGTCGCCCATCGACGCCAGCGCCGAAGTGCGCGAAGCCGTTGAGCACACCATCGACGGGCTGGACCTGGGCCGCCTGCGCGTGGCCGAGAAGATCAATGACGACTGGGTCGTGCACCAGTGGATCAAGAAGGCCGTGCTGCTGTCCTTCCGCCTGAACGAAAACGCCATCATGGGCCAGGCGCCCCTGCAGTTCTACGACAAGGTGCCGCTCAAGTTCTCGGAATTTGGCGACAACGCCTTCAAGCAAGGCGGCTATCGAGTGGTGCCGCCGGCCGTGGCCCGCCGCGGCTCGTTCATCGCCCGCAACGTGGTGCTGATGCCGTCGTACGTGAACATCGGCGCCTACGTCGACGAAGGCACCATGGTCGACACCTGGGCCACCGTCGGTTCGTGCGCCCAGATCGGCAAGAACGTCCACCTGTCGGGCGGCGTGGGCATTGGCGGCGTGCTCGAGCCGCTGCAGGCCAACCCCACCATCATCGAAGACAACTGCTTCATCGGCGCGCGTTCCGAAGTCGTGGAAGGCGTCGTGGTCGAAGAGAACTCGGTGCTGGCGATGGGCGTGTTCCTGTCGCAAAGCACCAAGATCTACGATCGCGCCACCGGCAAGATCACCTATGGCCGCGTGCCCTCGGGTTCGGTCGTGGTGCCCGGCTCGCTGCCTTCGGCCGACGGTACGCACAGCCTGGCCTGCGCCGTGATCGTCAAGCGTGTCGACGCGCAGACCCGCGCCAAGACCAGCATCAACGACCTGCTGAGGGCTTGATGAGCAATTCGGCCGTACTGGATCTGGTCAAGGACCTGATCGCCCGTCCCTCCGTCACGCCTGCGGACGAAGACTGCCAGGCGGCGATTGCCGCCCGGCTTGAACGCATCGGCTTTACCTGCGAGACCATCGCGCAGGGCGGCGTCACCAATCTGTGGGCCCGGCGCGGCAGCGCCGCGCCGCTGACGGTGTTTGCCGGCCACACCGACGTGGTGCCCCCGGGCCCGCGCGAGAAGTGGAACAGCGATCCCTTCGTTCCCACGGAACGCGACGGCTGGCTGTACGGCCGCGGCGCGGCCGACATGAAAAGCTCGATCGCCGCCTTCGTGGTGGCGGCCGAGGAATTCGTGGCGGCCCACCCGCAGCATGACGGCTCGATCGCCCTCTTGATCACGTCCGACGAGGAAGGCCCGTCCATCGATGGCACGGCCATCGTGTGCGACGCGCTCAAGGCGCGCGGCGAGCAGCTGGATTACTGCATCGTCGGCGAACCGACCTCGGGCGACGTGCTGGGCGACACCTGCAAGAATGGCCGCCGCGGCTCCTTGTCGGGCAAGCTCACGGTCAAGGGCATCCAGGGGCATGTGGCCTACCCGCACCTGGCGCGCAACCCCGTGCACCAGCTCGCACCCGCGCTGGCCGAGATCGTCGGCATCGAATGGGACCAGGGCAACGAGTACTTCCCGCCCACGACGTTCCAGGTGTCCAACCTGAACTCGGGCACGGGCGCGACCAACGTCGTCCCGGGCGAGGCGGTGGCGTTGTTCAACTTCCGATTCTCGACGGCCAGCACGCCGGAAAGCTTGAAGCAGCAGGTTCACGCCGTGCTGGACAAGCATGGCCTGGAGTACGAACTGGATTGGGAATTGGGCGGCGAGCCCTTCCTGACCCCGCGCGGATCCTTGACCGACGCGCTGGTGCAGGCGATCCACGCGGAAACCGGCGTGACCGCCGAGCTGTCGACCACCGGCGGCACGTCGGACGGCCGTTTCATCGCCAAGATCTGCCCGCAAGTCATCGAGTTCGGCCCCGGCAACGCCACGATCCACAAGGTCAATGAGCGCATCGAGGTCGCCTCGCTGGAACCGCTCAAGAACATCTATCGGCGCACGCTGGAAAACCTGCTGCTGCCCGCATGATGCCCGCGCCGGCGGGACGCCAGTCCCGCCGCGCACGCTTTCCAGCCCCCTTTCAGGGGGCGTTTTTCCGTTTTCCCCCTGGGACGGTGATTTGAATGCCTGATACGAACGCAACCTCCCGCCAAGAACTGCAGACCGTGCGCGACCTGATCCGCTACGGCGTCTCGCGCCTGAACGGCGCCCAGGTGTCGCTGGGACATGGCAGCGACAATGCCTGGGACGAGGCGGTCTACCTGACCCTGCACGCGCTGCACCTGCCGCTGGACACGCTGGATCCGTTCCTGGATGCGCGCGTGGTGCGCGAAGAACGCGAGCGTGTGCTGGACCTGCTGGACCGGCGCGTGGCCGAACGGGTGCCCGCCGCGTACCTGACGAACGAAGCCTGGCTTCGCGGCCACCGGTTCTACGTGGACAAGCGCGTGATCGTGCCGCGCTCGCCGATCGCCGAGCTGTTGGACGAGGGGCTGTCGCCGTGGGTGCAGGATGCGCTGGCCGTGGAGAACGTGCTGGACATGTGCACCGGCTCCGGCTGCCTGGCGATCCTGGCCGCGCTGGCCTTTCCCTACGCGCACGTGGACGCCGTGGACGTGTCCGCCGACGCCCTGGAAGTCGCGCGCCGCAACGTCGACGACTACGGGCTGGCCGACCGCCTGGATCTGCACGAAAGCAACCTCTTTGATGCCCTGCCCGCGCGCGAATACGACGTGATCGTCTGCAATCCGCCCTACGTGAACAGCGGCTCGATGCGCGCCCTGCCGCAGGAATACCTGCACGAGCCGCAATTGGCGCTTGCCGGCGGCGACGACGGCATGGACCTCGTGCGCCGCATCCTGCAAGCCGCCCCGCAATACCTGTCGGAGAACGGCGTGCTGGTGCTGGAAATCGGCCATGAGCGCGATTTCTTCGAGGCCGCCTTCCCGCAGCTTTCGCCAGTCTGGCTGGACACCGAGGAAGCCTCGGACCAGCTTCTGCTGCTTACCCGCGAGCAACTTAGCCTGTGATACGCGCCAACGGATTGACCCTGCGCCGCGGCACGAAAGTGCTGCTGGACGGCGCCGAATTTGTCGTGAACCCGGGTGAACGGGTGGGAATCGTGGGCAAGAACGGCGCGGGCAAGTCCTCGCTGTTCGCGCTGCTGACCGGCGCGCTGGACGCAGACGCCGGCACGCTGTTGCTGCCCGCCGGCTGGCGCATCGCCAGCGTCGAACAAGAACTGCATGCGGACGACCGCCCTGCCCGCGAGTTCGTCATCGATGGCGACACGCACCTGCGCGCATTGCAGGCGCAGCGCGCGGCGCTGTCCGATGACCAGGGCACGCAGATCGCCGAAGTGGAAGCCGCGCTGGTGGAAGCCGGCGCCTGGAGCGCGGCATCGCGCGCCGAGCAGCTCTTGGCCGGCCTGGGCTTCAAGCCTGCCGAATGGACGCAACCGGTCGAGAGCTTTTCGGGCGGCTGGCGCATGCGCCTTGCGCTGGCCCGCGCGCTGATGGCCCCGTCTGAACTGCTTCTGCTGGACGAGCCCACGAACCACCTGGATCTGGACGCGATGCTGTGGCTGGAGAAATGGCTGGCCGCCTACGAAGGCACCGTCATGCTGATCTCCCACGACACCGAATTCCTGGACGCGGTCGCGCGGTCGATCCTGCATTTTGACCATGCCAAGCTGACGCGGTATCGCGGCGGCTATGGCGACTTCCTGACGCAGCGTGCCGAGCGCCTGCGCCAGTCCAGCATCGCCTACGAGCGCCAGACACGCGAGACGGCGCGCCTGCAAGGCTTCATCGACCGCTTCAAAGCCAAGGCATCCAAGGCCAAGCAGGCGCAGAGCCGCGTGAAGGCGTTGGCGCGCATGCAGGTGCTGGCGCCGCTGCAAGCGGAAGCCGGCATTGACATTCGCATCCCCTCGCCCGACCAGGTTCCCGATCCGCTGCTGACGCTTGAGCATCTGTCGGCGGGCTACACGGACGCCGAAGGCAACGCCGTGCCCATCCTGCGCGATGTGACGCTGATGGTCCGCGCGGGCAGCCGCGTCGGCGTGCTGGGCGCCAACGGCGCGGGCAAGAGCACGCTGATCAAGACCCTGGCCGAGGAATTGCCCGTGCAGGCGGGCGAGCGCCGCGCCTCGCGCGGCCTGGCGATCGGATACTTCCACCAGCACCAGCTGGACATGCTGGACGTGGACAGCACGCCAATCGCGCACCTGGCCCGCCTGGCGCCGGAGGCGCGCGAGCAGGAACTGCGTAATTACCTGGGCGGTTTCGGTTTCTCGGGCGATACGGTCACCAGCAAGGTCGGTCCGATGTCGGGCGGGGAAAAGGCGCGCCTGGCGCTGTCGCTCATTGTCTGGCAAAAGCCCAACCTGCTGCTGCTGGACGAGCCCAGCAACCACTTGGACGTTGAAACGCGCGAGGCCCTGGCCACGGCGCTCGCGGACTTCGGCGGCAGCATGTTGCTGGTGTCGCACGACCGCCATCTGCTGCGCACCACCGTGGACAGCTTCTGGATCGTGGCGGACGGCGCGGTGCGCGAGTTCGACGGCGACCTGGAGGACTATCGCGACTGGCTGGCGGCGCGCAATGCGGACGAACGCGCCGAGGCGCGGGAAAGCGCCGAAAGCGGCAGTGAACCCGTCGTGGATCGCAAGGCGCAGCGCCGCGCCGAGGCCGAGCAGCGGCAACGCCTGTCCGCCCTGCGCAAGCCGCTGGAGTCCAAGCTGGCCAAGGTGGAATCCGAGATGGAAAAACTGCGGGGCAAACTCACGGCCCTGGACGCGGTGATCGCCGATCCGGACCTGTATTCCGACGCGCGTCGCGGCGAACGCCAGAAAGTCATGGCGGAGCACGGCGAACACGGCAAGCGCATGGGGGAACTGGAAGAGCAGTGGCTGGAGCTGCAGGGCTCGCTGGAAGAGATAGACCAGAGCGAAGCCTGACCCGACAGAAGCCGGCCCCGGATAGAAGCGGAGCACAAAAAAAACAGGCCCCAAATTGGGGCCTGTTTCTTTTTGGCTGGCTTATCCGGGCTGGCTTGCTGACCAGCCTCCGACGCGCGCCTGCCGTTACGAGTAAGGGCGCTCCCGCAGGCGGGTGTGGTGGTCGATCACGGTGTCGATCACTTCGCGCAGGATGGTTTCGCCCAGATCGGGCGGCACACCGGCTTCCAGTGCCAGGCGCCGGATGCGCTCGACCTGCTGGGCCTCGCGCTTGGGGTCCACCAGATCCATCCCGTGGTTGGTTTTCAGTTCGCCGATCATGTCCGTGCAACGGAACCGCACACCCAGCAGCAGCATGATCTGCTGGTCGATCTCGTCGATTTCGGCGCGCAGGGACGCCAGCTCGGCTTTGGGGGAATCGTTGTTGGCCATATGTGTCAACCCTGAACAATGTCGAGCTTGGCGATGCCGAGCGCCAAGGTCTTGGCGCCGACATCGCGGAAGTGGATTTCCGCCTGGGCGTCCTGTCCGGCGCCGCTCAGGCCGATGATCGTGCCGTCGCCAAAACGAGCGTGACGCACACCCTGACCCACACGATACTGCTTGTCGCCCACCGTGACACCGGTGGCGACACCACGGGGTTGACGCGGCGCAATGGTGTTGGTCGGCTTGCGGCCAAAGGCATCGCCGCGATTGCCGCCGCCCCACCCCGCGCCCGTCGCGCTAACCGGGGCCAGTCCGGCCTTGGGGGTCAGCCACTTCAGGTGCTGCTCGGGAATTTCATCCAGGAAGCGCGAGCGCATGGCGTATCGCGTCTGGCCATGCAGCATCCGGCTTTGCGCCAGGCTGATGTACAGGCGCTGCCGCGCGCGCGTGATCGCCACGTACATGAGGCGGCGTTCTTCTTCCAGGCCGGCCGGCTCGAGGATGCTGTTCTCGTGCGGGAACAACCCTTCCTCCAAGCCGGTGATGAACACGGCGTCGAATTCCAGGCCCTTGGCGGCATGCACCGTCATGAGCTGGACGGCATCCTGACCTTGCTGGGCCTGGTTGTCGCCGGCCTCGAGCGCCGCATGCGACAGGAACGCGGCCAGTGGCGTCAGGTTGTCGCCTGCAACCGCCGGCGCGTCCACCACACCCGGCATGAGCGTGGAGGACGTGTCACCGTCCGGCACCTGGCCGGCGGGCATACCGTCGTAGTTTTCCTCGGACGCAAACACCGCCGCGGCCGTGATGAGTTCGTTCAGGTTTTCCAGCCGTTCGGCGCCTTCGCGCTCGGCCTTGTAGTGGGCGTTCAGGCCGCTGGCGTCGAGCATGTGCTCGACCATTTCGGGCAGCGGCAGCTCGCGCGTTTCTTCGATGAGCCGATGAATCAGCTGCGCAAACTGGGCCAGGTTGGAGCCGCCCTTGCCCGCGACCCGCGCCACCGCGCCGTACAGGCTGGTGTCTTGCTCGCGTGCGGCGTCGGCCAGTTGTTCGAGCGTGCGCGCGCCAATCCCGCGCGTCGGGAAGTTGACCACCCGCATCCAGGACGTATCGTCGTGCGGGTTGGCCATCAGGCGCAGGTACGCCAGCGCGTGCTTGATTTCCTGGCGCTCAAAAAAGCGCAGGCCGCCATACACCTTGTACGGGATGCCGGCCGAGAAAATGGCGTGCTCGATGACGCGCGATTGCGCGTTGCTACGATATAGCACGGCGATTTCGCGGCGGTCGCTGCCTTCATGGATGAGGGAACGGATTTCGTCCACGATCCACTGCGCTTCCATGCCATCGGATGGCTGCTCGATGACACGGACCGGTTCGCCCGCGCCTTGGTCGGTCCAGAGATTCTTGCCCAGGCGTCCCGAGTTGTGGCCGATAAGCGCGTTGGCCGAATCCAGGATGTGGCCGTACGAGCGGTAGTTCTGCTCCAGTCGGATCACGGTGCCGTGCGCATAGTCGCGCTCGAAGTCGGCCATGTTGCCGACGTTGGCGCCGCGGAAGGCATAGATGGACTGGTCGTCGTCACCCACGGCGAAGATGGCCGCGCCACCGCCGGCCAACAGGCGCAGCCACTTGTACTGCAGCGTGTTCGTGTCCTGGAACTCGTCGACGAGGATGTGGCGGAACCGGCGCTGGTAGTGCTCGCGCACGGGCGCGTTGCGCGACAGCAGCTCATAGGCGCGCAGCAGCAGCTCGGCAAAGTCGACCACGCCTTCGCGCTGGCACTGCGCTTCGTAGAGCTGGTAGATCTCGATCAGGCGGCGGCGGTGCGCGTCGTACGCTTCGACGTCGGCGGGGCGCAGGCCCTCTTCCTTCGCGCCGTTGATGAAGCGCTGCACATCGCGGGGCGGATACTTTTCATCATCCACCCCGTTGGCCTTCATGAGGCGCTTGATGGCCGCAAGCTGGTCCGTGACGTCCAGGATCTGAAAGCTCTGCGGCAGGCCGGCATCGCGATGATGCGCGCGCAGCATGCGATTGCAAAGACCGTGGAACGTGCCGATCCAGAGGCCGCGCGTATCGATCGGCAGGATGGCCGACATGCGCGCCAGCATCTCGCGAGCTGCCTTGTTGGTGAACGTGACCGCCAGAAGCCCAAAAGGCGAAGCCTGGCCGGTTTGAATCAGCCAGGCCATGCGGGTGGTGAGCACCCGGGTCTTGCCGCTGCCCGCCCCGGCCAGGACCAGGGCGTGCTGCGGTTCTAACGTTACTGCGGCGCGTTGTTCAGGATTTAGCTTCTCTAGCATCATGCCGCGTAGCGGCGCAGATGTTGAGCGAACTGCTCAAGCCCAGCGATGCCGCTTTGCTGGGCGCGCTGGCACCAGGCCTGCAGGTCGTGAAGAAGTTGTTCGCTGCTGGCGCTGGAGCTTTCCCAGATGCGGCCGAGTTCACGGCGCATCTGCACCAGCGTCGACAGCGACTTGTTCTGGGCGATGGCCTTGTCCACGGCAGCCAGTTGCTCAGGCTGCAGGATTTCCTCGTTGCGATGGATGGCACGGCGCACGCTGTGCAGCTTGGTGTAGCCGCATTCGGCGTTGCCTTCCTGGCGCGAGGCCTTCAGCTTGGCCAGTTCTTCGCGGGCGGCGCTCTTGATCACGTCCGCATAGCGGGCCATGACTTCGTAGCGGTGCGTGATCACGCCTTGCAGCGTGCGCAGGTCGATGCCCGTGCGGGAGTCGTCCAGCTTGAGCTTGGGCGCAACCTTCTTGATCTTGGCCAGGCCGAAGAACTTCAGGATGTTGATGTAGCACCAGCCGATGTCGAACTCATACCACTTGGCCGAGAACTTGGCGGACGTGCCGTGGGCATGGTGGTTGTTGTGCAGCTCTTCGCCGCCGATCACGATGCCCCAAGGGAACACGTTGGTGCTGGTGTCCGGGCTGTTGTAGTTGCGGTAGCCCCAGAAGTGGCCGATGCCGTTGACGACGCCGGCGGCCCAGAAGGGAATCCAGGCCATCTGGACAGCCCAGACCGTGACGCCGATGGCGCCGAACAGGGCGATGTCGAGGGCGAGCATGGTCAGCACGCCCCAAAGGCTGTGCTTGCTGTAGACATTGCGCTCGAGCCAGTCGTCAGGCGTGCCGTGGCCGAACTTGGCCATGGTTTCCTTGTTGTTCGACTCTTCGCGGTACAGCTCCGCGCCGCGGAACAGCACCTTCCAGATGCCGAACAGCATGGGCGAGTGCGGGTCACCTTCCTTTTCGCATTTGGCGTGATGCTTGCGGTGAATAGCCACCCATTCCTTGGTGACCATGCCGGTCGTCATCCAGAGCCAGAAGCGGAAGAAGTGCATGACAGCCGGATGAAGATCCAGACCGCGGTGCGCTTGGCTGCGATGGAGAAAAACCGTGACCGCAACAATCGTGATGTGCGTCACGACCAAAGTGAAAACGACGATCTGCCACCAAGTCGCTTGGGTCAGGCCGCCGGCAATGAAGGAGAGGATGTAATCCATAAAGCTGTTATGAGCCTCGCATGAGAAGTGGCTGAAAGTTTAGCTTACCTTAGCCGTCTGATGACAATCTAGTTTCAAAATAGTTATTGAGAGAAATCAAGGACTAAGC
>JAEYVD010000826.1 GCA_023432075.1 Pseudomonadota bacterium
TACATCTTCCGCGGCGCGCTGGACGTGGGCGCCACGACCATCACGCGCGAGATGGAAATGGCGGCGGTGCATGCCATTGCCGACCTGGCCGAAGAAGAGCAGAACGAAGTCGTGGCCGCGGCCTACGGCACGTTCGACATTTCGTTCGGCCCCGAATACCTGATCCCCAAGCCGTTCGATCCGCGCCTCATCGTGCGTATCGCGCCCGCCGTGGCCAAGGCTGCGATGGAAGGCGGCGTGGCAACGCGTCCGTTGGCCGACCTGGAAGCCTACGAAGAACAACTGCAGCAGTTCGTGTACCACTCCGGCGCGTTCATGAAGCCGCTGTTCTCGGCGGCCAAGCGCATCGTGCGCGAAGGCGGCCCCGCCCGCATCGTGTTCGCCGAAGGCGAAGACGAGCGCGTGCTGCGCGCCGTGCAGGTGGTGGTGGATGAGGGCCTGGCCCGTCCGATCCTGGTGGGCCGCCCTTCGGTGCTCTTGACCCGCATCGAAAAGCTGGGCCTTCGCCTGCGCCTGGGCGAGGACGTCGAAGTCACCAACCCCGAGTACGACGAGCGCTTCCACCAATACTGGACGACGTATTGGGAACGCATGTGCCGCCGCGGCATCACCAAGGAAATGGCGCGCGTGGAAATGCGCCGCCGCATGACACTGATCGGCGCGATGATGGTGCACCTGGGCGATGCCGACGGCATGGTCTGCGGCTCCGTCGGCGCATATCACGATCACCTGCGTTTCGTGGACGAAGTGATCGGCCGCCGTCCCGGCCACAACGTGTACGCCGCCATGAACATCCTGCTGCTCAACGAGCGCACGGTGGTGCTGGTGGACACGCACGTGAACGACGAACCGACGGCCGAGCAGATCGCGGAATTCACCGTGGCGGCTGCGCGCGAGATGCGCCGCATGTACCTGGCGCCCAAGGCCGCGCTGCTGTCGCGCAGCAATTTCGGGTCGGGCAGTTCGGCATCGGGCGCCAAGATGCGCCGCGCGCTGGAGCTGGTGCGCCAGATGGATCCCGACCTGGAAATCGACGGCGAAATGCACGGCGACTGCGCGCTGGACGAGGCGCTGCGCATGCGCATCCTGCCGTCCTCCACGCTCAAGGGCGAAGCCAACCTGCTGGTGTGTCCGAACGTGGACTCGGGCAACATCGCGTACAACCTGCTCAAGACGGCCGCGGGCGGCAACGTGGCGGTGGGGCCCTTCCTGCTGGGCGCCAACGCGCCCGTGCACATTCTGACCTCCAGCTCCACCGTGCGCCGCATCGTCAACATGACCGCGATGACGGTGGTCGATGTCAATACACCGCGTTGAAGTCAAGCCGGCCGGCGGGTCGTGCCCGCGCACGCCCACCGGCCTGGTCCTGACGGGCGGCGGCGCGCGTGCCGCCTATCAGGTCGGGGTGCTCAGCGCCATCATGGAGCTGCTGGACCCCGACTGGCATTCGCGTTTCCAGAACCCCTTCGACATCATCTGCGGCACCTCCGCCGGCGCGATCAACGCCGCCGCGCTGGCCTGCCGCGCCGACCGGCCGCATCTGGGCGTGCGGCGCATTCGCCGCCTGTGGTCGTCGCTGAACACCGACATGATCTACCGGGCCGACGCGCCCGGCCTGATCCGCACCGGCGTGCGATGGCTGGGCCTCTTGTCGCTGGGCTGGATGTATTCGGGCCTGACGCGCAAGCGTCCGCACTCGCTGCTGGACAATGCCCCCATGCAAGGGCTGCTGGAACGGGTGCTGGATTTCAGCAACCTGCGCGCCAATCTGGAAAGCGGGTCGCTGTCCGCGCTGGCCATCACCGCGTCGGGCTATACCAGCGGCGAGCACCTGACGTTCTATCAGGCGCACACCCCGATCGAACCCTGGCATCGCTATCTGCGGCTGGCGATCCCCACGCCCATCGGCATCGAGCACCTGATGGCGTCGTCGGCCATTCCCTTCGTCTTTCCGGCGCGCCAGGTGCAGGTGCACGGCAAGGGCGAATGGTGCGGCGACGGCTCGATGCGACAGCTGGCGCCGATCAGTCCGGCGATCCACCTGGGCGCGCACCGCGTAATGGTGATCGGCACCGGCTATCGCGACGACACCCACCCCGAGAACCGCGAGGATTCGCCGCCTTACCCGTCGTTGGCGCAGGTGGGCGGACATGCGTTGTCCAGCATCTTTCTGGATGGCCTTTCGGCGGATGTCGAGCGCCTGGAACGCATCAACTACCTGATGGACCACGCGGACCCGAACGTCGCGCCGCCCACCGTGCGCCGCATCGAGGTGCTGACTATCACCCCCAGCCAATCGCTGGATCTGATGGCGCTTGAGCATTTGCACGACATGCCGGCACAGGCGCGTGCGCTTTTCCGCGTACTCGGTGTATCGTCCGATCCAAACCGTCCGGGGGGAGGGGCGCTGATGTCCTACCTGCTGTTCGAATCCGGCTACACCAAGCGATTGATCGAACTGGGTTATGCCGATACGATGCGACGTAACGACGAAGTGATCGCCTTTTTCAGGGAGGCTCAGGCATGACGCGCAATGGCCAATCGAGTTTGCAGCGGCAG
>JAEYVD010000637.1 GCA_023432075.1 Pseudomonadota bacterium
GCACTGATCAGCTCGAACTCCTGTTCGACTTGCACGACGATGACGCGCCCCCGGGCGCGTCGCCCCTGATCGCCGCGCCGCAACCCCTTCGGCCCGCCGCACCGCCCGTCATCCCGCCAGCCGCGCCCCCGCAGCCTGTTCCCCCCAAGAATCTTTTCCCCGACGCGCCGCCTGACGAGCCCGCGACCAAGGGCGAGCCGCTGCTGACGCTGTCGCCCAATGCGGCGTCGCGCGTCCCCACGCCCTGCCCCGCCCCGCTGCCGCCGGGCGCGCGCTGGCGCGAGGTGCCCACCGAGCAGCAGCCCATCGGCTTCGTGCTGCTGCGTTCGCGGCGGCGCAGCATCGGCTTCGTCATCACCGACGACGGCCTGCGCGTCACCGCCCCCAACTGGGTGACGCTGACGCAGATCGACGACGCGGTGCGCGAAAAATCGCGCTGGATCCTGACCAAGCTGCGCGAATGGCACGCCCGCAAGCAGCAGCTGGCCATGGCGCACACGCGCTGGCAGGCGGGCGGAGAACTCCCCTATCTGGGCCGGCGCATCGTCATCGGCGTGGGCGGCGACAGCCGCCAGGCCAATCTGTCCGGCGACGCCGACGCGCCGCAAGATGGCGACACCCTGTGGCTGGCGCTGCCGTCCCACGCCGACCAGGGCCGCATCCGCGATGCAGCCCAAGCCTGGCTGCAACAGCGCGCGGGCGCCTGGTTCGGCGCGCGGCTGGCGCACTTCCTGCAAGTGAGCGGCCTGAAGATCCGCCGCTGGCGCCTGTCGTCGGCCGCCACGCGCTGGGGGTCGTGCACCAGCGACGGCAACATCATGCTGAACTGGCGCCTGATCCACTTCGCCCCGGCCATCATCGATTACGTCATCGCGCACGAGCTTGCTCATTTGCGCGAGATGAACCACAGTCAGGACTTCTGGCGCGAAGTCGGCCAGATCCTGCCCGACTTCGAAGACGCCAAGAACATCCTGCGGCGTCACGATCCCGCTTCGCTGCCTCAGTTCTGAGGCTCGGGGCACCCCAGCGCCTGTTGCGATCCCAAGGAGAATCGAAATGTTGCTGCTGATTCCGGGCCCGGTCACCACCGACGCGCGGGTGAAGGCCGCCATGGCGCAGGACTACGCGCCGTGGGACAACGATTTCCGCACGCTGTACCGGCAGGTCTGCGACGGCGTCCTGGCGATTGCGCAGGCCGGCGCGGACGAGCACGTGGCCCTGGCCTTGCCGGGCTGCGGCCACTTTGCCGTCGAAGCCGCGATCCGCACCTTCGTGCCGCCCGGGGGCCGCATGCTGGCGCCGTCCACCGGCGCCTACGCTGCCCGCCTGCAAAAGCTGGCCACCGAGGCCCGCCGCGTCGCCGTGCCGCTATCGGTGGGCGCGGCCGAGCGCATGGATCCGCAGGCAGTGGCCGACGCGCTGGAACGCGACCCCACGCTCACGCATCTGGCGCTGGTCTACAGCGAAACCGGCAGCGGCATCTGCCACGACGTGCCGCAGTTGGCGCGCATTGCCCATGCGCTGGGCCGCCGCGTGATCGTCGACGCGGTGTCCGCCTTCGGCGCGCTGCCCCTTGAACTGCGCGCCCTGCCCGCAGTCGATGCCGTGGTGCTGACCGCCAACAAGTGCCTGGAGGGCCTGCCCGGCGCCGCCTTCGTGGTGGCGCGCCGCGACAGCCTGGACGCCGCGCGCGGCAACGCGGGCAGCTGGTCGCTGGACCTGGCCGACATCTACCAGCACACGCTCGCGCCCAATGCGGGGCCGCGCTTCACGCCCGCCGCGCCCACGTTGGCGGCGCTGGCCGTGGCGCTGGAGCTTTTCCGTCAGGAAGGCCGCGAGGCCCGCCTGGCGCGCTACACGGCCAACATGCGCACGCTCTATGATGGCGTGATCGAACTGGGCTTGACCCCCTATCTGCCGCCTGCGCTGCAAGGCCCCATCGTCGTCAACGTCCGCGCCCCCGACGCGCCGACCTGGCACCTGCAGCTCTTCGTGGACGCGCTCAAGCAGCGCGGCGTCGTCATCAGCAATTTCACCAACACCGAAGAACCCACGTTCCGGGGCGGCTGCATCGGCGCCTTTGGCGCCGTCCAGATGCAGCAGGCGGTCGACGCCATGGGCGGCGCGCTGCGCGACATCGGAATCTCCCGGGAACACGCTGGAACCCCACGGCGCTTTCCCCAACCCCTCATCGCTTAAGGAAACCTCCCATGCGTCTGCTCCACACCATGCTGCGCGTCGGCAACCTCGACAAGTCCATCGACTTCTACACCAACGTGCTGGGCATGCGCCTTCTGCGCCGCAACGACTATCCGGACGGCAAGTTCACGCTGGCCTTCGTCGGCTACCAGGACGAAGTTGACGGCGCCGTCATCGAACTGACCCACAACTGGGACACCGACAAGTACGACCTGGGCAACGGCTATGGCCACATCGCCCTGGAAGTCGACAACGCCTACGAAGCCTGTGACAAGGTCAAGGAGCGCGGCGGCAAGGTCACCCGCGAGGCCGGCCCGATGAAGCACGGCAAGACCGTCATCGCCTTCGTGGAAGACCCCGACGGCTACAAGATCGAGTTCATCCAGAAGAAAGACCGCCAGGACTGAGCGGAACGCCAGCCATGATCCATCCCATCCTGAAAATGGGCGACCCGCGGCTGCTGCGCGTGGCGCCGCCGGTCGAGCGCTTCGACGCGCCCGAGCTGCACGCCCTGATCGACGACATGTTCGAGACCATGGCGGCCGCGCAGGGCGTGGGTCTGGCCGCGCCGCAGATCGGCGTGGACCTGCAACTGGTGATCTTCGGGTTCGATCGCAACGACCGCTATCCCGACGCGCCGCCGGTGCCGCAGACGATCCTGTGCAACCCGGTCATCACGCCGCTTTCGGACGAAATGGAAGACGGCTGGGAAGGCTGCCTGTCGGTGCCGGGGCTGCGCGGCCTGGTGCCGCGCTACCGCCATATCCGGTACAGCGGCCGCGATCCGTACGGCCAGCTGATCGAGCGCGAGGCCGAAGGCTTTCACGCCCGCGTCGTCCAGCACGAATGCGACCACCTGATCGGCCGCCTGTACCCATCCCGGATCCAGGATTTCACCAAGTTTGGCTTCACGGAAATCCTGTTCCCGGGCATGGACCCGAATCAGGACGACTAGGCGTTATCGGCGGGTTTTGCAGCAGCGGGGGGCTCGTCCTCCTGCTGTTGCGGCGGCTGCTGCGGCTGCTGCGGCTGCGGCGGCTCCGGCTGCGGCTCCTGCTTCTGTTCCTGCGCCTGAACCGGCGCGCCGTCGCCCAGCGGCGTCAGCGCCTGGGGCGCAAAATCATCCACCTGCAATACCTTCAGCACCGTCGCTTCCGCGGCTTCCAGCTGCGCCGCCTGCGCGTCCGTGATGGCGCCGCGCCGATGGGCCTCGCGCCAGTCGCGCACATTCGATTGGCGCAGTCGGTCTCGAATGGGCTGCACCGCGTCGGCCAGCGCAAAGGCGCGGGTCAACAGGCCCAGCGGATCCTCGCCGGGTTCGCGCTGCAGGTCGGCCGCCAGGCGCACATGCGTGGGCGACGGCTTGAGCAGCAGCTCGGCGCATTCCCGCGTGAGCGCGTCGTCCGGCCCCTTGGCCAGCCGCAACGGCAGGATGGCCGCCCGCAACGCCCACGACAGCGCCTTGACCGGCAGGTTGCGCAGCACCTGATCCATGCCCTTCTCGATGCTGGCGTAGCCCTGCGCCATGCACCAGCGCACCAGCGGCAGGTCGTCGTGCTTGCGCCCCTCGTCTTCCCAGCGCTTGAGCACCGCGGACAGCAGATAGAGTTCGGACAGGATGTCTCCCAGGCGCGCGGAGATCATTTCGCGGCGCTTCAGGCCCCCGCCCAGTTGCGCCAGCGTGGCGTCGGCCAGCAACGCGAAGCCCGACGCATAGCGGCCCAGCCGGCGGTAATGACCCGCCACCGGTCCCGAGGCCGGCGCGGGCGCCAGCATGCCGCCCGTCCACGCGCGGCCGATCGCGCGCAGCGTGTTCATGCCCGCGTGGCGCAGATGGCGCCAGA
>JAEYVD010000688.1 GCA_023432075.1 Pseudomonadota bacterium
ACATCAGCACCGCCGCCCCCTGCCCGCCCTGCCCCTTTATCCGCGTCAGCTCCGCGGCAATGCGCGACATGAAATGGCGGCGGTTGGGCAGGGTGGTCAGCGCGTCGGTCGCGGCCAGTTCGCGCAGTTCAAGTTCCGCCCGCTTGCGGTCGGTGATGTCGGTAACAAAGCCGTGCCAGACCACCCCGCTGTCGGCGTCGCGTCGCGGACTGGCATCGCCCTGCCGCCAGCGCACGCCCTGCAGCGGCAGGCAGACGCGAAATTCCAGATGCCAAGGCATCTGCGCCGCCGCCGCGGCCTGCAACGACGCGCGATAAGCCGGCAGGTCGTCGGGATGGATACGCTGTTCGATGGCGGTGGTGCTCGCGCGCACGTCGTCGGCGGTCAGCTCGAACATGTCCCAGATGCCCGCGCTGACATACGAGAACCACGACCCGCCCTCCGGCACCGGACGGCATTGGAACACCAGGCCGGGCACGGCGTCGGTCAGGTTGACGACCAGATCCGCGGTGCGCTTGAGCCTTTCGGACATGGCGCGCACGGCGCTGATGTCGGTGGTCGTGCCCATCATGCGCAGCGCGCGGCCCGTTTCGTCACGGCTGACCACCTTGCCGCGGCTGCAAATCCACTTGTAGCTGCCGTCCTTGCAGCGGACGCGGTGCTCGACTTCGTAGCTGTCCGTCTTGCCCTCGAAGTGATCTTGCATGGCGGCGCGCACATAATCGAGGTCGTCCGGATGCAGGCGGGTGTAGGCGTCTTCGATGCGCGTCGTGAGTTCGGCTTCGCTGTAACCGAGCAAGGCCTTCCAGCCCGGCGAATAGGTGATCTCGCCAGTCACCACGTTGCGATCCCACACGCCCGTGCCGCTGCCGGCGATGGCCAGCGACAGCTTGCGGGCTTCATCGCGCCAGGTGTCTTCGTCGGCACGCTCGCAGGCCAGCGCATGGCGCTTTTCAATGGCCGTGGCCGCCAGGTCCGCCAGATCCTGCAAGGCTTGCTGGTCGTCGGGGGATAGCTGGCGCGTCTGGCGGTGCAGCAGGCGCAGACTGCCGAGCAGGCGGCCATCGGCGGCGCGCACCGGATAGTCCAGGGACCAGGGACCTCGCGTGGGGTCCGGCGCGGCGCCGGCTACCGCCCGCCACGCCCCATCGGCGTCGGTGCACGCGATGATGACCATGTCCACGCCGAGCATGCGCCGCGCCAGCCGCGCCAACTTGTCCAGCGGACCCTCCGGGTCGCGCGGAACGCCGGCCGCGTCGGGGCCAGGCGGTGGGATGAGGGACGCATCACCGAAAGCGGGCATTTCGAAACCTGATCAATACGGAATTCACCGGTACAGCCGGCCAGCGCGTGGTGGCTGACATTCTGTCACGTTCCGCACCAAAATTGCATCATTTCGGCGGATTGATCAGGCAGATTCCGATCCCGGTCTCCGTTCGGCGGCGGCGTCCCCCCGCCTTTGCGCCCACCCGCTCAGGCCGCTTTCGGACGCGTGTCCACGGGCAGGCAGAGCAAGGCCGTCAGCAGGGCCAAGCCCACATGCGCCAGGTAGATGGGTGAGAAATCCGCGTGGCTGACGGCCCCCTGCCCCAGCAGCACCACCGTGACGGCCACACCCAGCACGCCGCCGATCTGGCGCGTCGCCTGGTTGACCGCGCTGCCCACCGCGTAATGCTGCGCCGGCAGCCGGTTCACCGCCGCGCCCGACAGCGAGGGCAGCACCATGCCCACCCCGATGCCGCTCAGCAGCAGCCCGGGCAGCCATTCGCGCACATAGGCCGGTTCCGCGCCCGGGACCAGCAGGAACCACAAGCCGCTGGCCGCATAGACCAGCGCGCCGCCCACCAGAAAGGGCCGGTGCCCCATCCGCGCCGCCAGCCGGCCCGTGATGATCGCCGTTGGCATCACCAGCAGCGGGCCGGGCGTGACCGCCAGCCCCGCGCGCGGGAGGCTGTAGTGCCAGACGCCCGTCATGTAGAAGAAGAACGCGAAGAACATCATGGCAAAGGCAATGCCAAAGCTGAGCGTCGCCAGATTCACGTAACGATAGGTCCGGTGCTTGAACAGCGCCAGATCGACCAGCGGGTGCGGCGTGACGCGCGCCCAGACCACGAAGGCGATCAGCGCCATCACGCCCACGGCGGCGGCAACCGCCAGTTCGCCGCGCTGCCACGCCGGCGACTCCGACTGCACGATGGCCAGCGCCACCGCCCCCACGCCTACCATCAGCAACGCCATGCCCACGCCGTCCACGCGCCGGCGCGCGTCGGGCTTGACCGACTCCTTGAGCAACCCCGCGCCGAACCACAGCGACACCGCGCCCAACGGCAGGTTGATGTAGAACGCCCACGGCCAGCCGGCCACGTCCACCACAAAAGCGCCCAGGCTCGGTCCGACGGCCGCCGCCAGTCCGCCCACCGCGCCCCACAGGCTCACCGCCACGGACCGCTGCGACGCCGGAAAGGCCGCCAGCACGATCGACAGCGACGCCGGCGTCAGAAGCGCCGCGCCGACCGCCTGCAGCACCCGCGCGGCGATGAGCCACTGTTCCGTTGCGGCCAGCCCACAGGCCGCGGACGCCGCCAGAAACAGCAACACCCCGCCCATGAACATGCGCTTGCGGCCATGCGTGTCGGCCAGTCCGCCCGAAGGGATCAGCATGGCGGCGAAGACCACCGTATAGGCGTTCAACACCCAGGACATATCCGCGGCCGAGGCCGTCGGGAACCCTTCGCGCAGCGCGCCAAAGGCGGCATACAGCATCGTGCTGTCCAGCGACACAAGAAAGACCGCGATGCTGGCGACCCAGAAGACGGGCCAGGGCGAGGCTTGCGGCGCCGCGGGCTGGGACGGGGCGTTAGCGGTTGCGGTCAGGCTGACCGCCGCAGCCCTGGCGCTGGCGGTATCCGCCGCGACGTAGGCCGGGCCGTTGGCGCCCAGGCTGGCCGCGGATTCGCCGGCGGAAGTTGTGGGGGTACGCATGGCTGTCATGTCCCCGCTTACAGATAGACGGCCGGGCTGGCGGTCAGGCCCTGCTTGACCTGGCGTGTCAGCTCGTCGGCCAACACTTCGCGCTCGCCCGCCTCCAGCGCGTCCAGCGCCTGGGCCACGATCGCCTGCGGCGAGGACTTGGGCGCATCGATGTCTTTGGTCAGATCGGTGTCCACGAAGCCCATGTGCAGGCCCAGCACCTGCGTGTTCTGGGCCTGCAGCTCCTGGCGCAGCCCGTTCGTCAGCGCCCACGCGGCGGATTTGCTCATCGCGTACACGCCCAGCATCGGCCTGTTTAGCCAGCTGGCGATCGACAGGACATTCAGAATCGCCCCGCCGCCGTTTGCGGCCAGCACCGGCGCGAAGGCCTGCGACACCAGCAGCGGGCCAAAGAGGTTGACGTCCAGATGGCGGCGCGCCGACTCCACGCTGCCCGGCGCGAGAAAACCGCCGAAGTCCGCAATGCCTGCGTTGTTGATGACCAGCGTCACGTCGCCCGCCAGTTCGGCGGCGGCGGCCACATCTTCGGCGCGCGTTACGTCCAGTTTGACCGGCACCACGCCTTCCAGCGTGATGGCCGACGGGTCGCGCGCGGCGGCGTAGACCTTGCGGGCGCCGCGGGCCAGCGCCTCGCGGGCAAAAGTCAGACCGAGGCCGCGATTGGCGCCCGTGATGAAAACAACGGCGTTTTTCAGTTCCATGATGCGCATTCCTGAGGAGGAGTTGATGTGAAGGTAGGGACTTCGGTGAATCAAAATATTATGATCATCATATTTTTGGGCAGCAAAACGGCCGCGCAGTGCGGTCCGGGAAATCGAATCAGTGAGCCGTTGCGGCAGCCTCGTGGTCGTACTGGTCCAGAACCGCCTGTCGGGCAGACGCCAGCACCGCGCGTCCGCGCGGGTTGTCGCCCAGCGCCCGCGCCAACTGCAATGCGCCGACCAGGGTGCTGAGCACGGCAGCCGCGGCGTGTTCGCCGGCCTGGGCGGGCAGCACTTGCTGCACGGCTTCCATCAGCCGCTGCACCCGGCTGGCCGCCACCTCGCGCACGTCGTCCGACTGGCGGGGAATCTCCGAGGCCAGCGCCGCCACGGGGCACCCCCGCTCGCAGCCGGCCAAGTGCGCGTCGCTGAGATAGGCTTCGACCCAGGCGCGCAACGGGCTGGCGCCTTCGGCGCGGCGGCGCGCCATGTTCTGGGACAGTCGCGCCGCGCCGTCCTGCCCGGCACGCTCCATCGCCGCCGCCAGCAACGCGTCGCGCGAGGGGAAATGTGCGTAGAAGCCGCCGTGCGTCAGCCCGGCTTCCTTCATGACGTCCGCGACGCCGACCCCGGCATACCCGGCGCGCCGGATCGCGCGCGCGGCCGCATCGACGATACGTTCGTGGGATTGTTCCTTGCGGGAGGCAGACATGACCGGGGCATCCGAAATATGATGATCATCATATTACGCCCACCCTTTTCCGAAGCGCAAGCCCCGGCCCCTATTTCAGCGCCAGACCTCGGGTTCGATCGTCACTTCGCCCATGGCCGCCGAAAAATACACCACGCCGTCCGAGATATTGGCGTTCAACTGCATCGTGCGCTCGGCCAACTGCCCCAGCGCCCGGCTCTGCTCGGCCGGCAGGTTGATCACCTTCAGGTTGCGCGTACGCTCCAGCTTGTTGCGCACGCCGTCCCACCAGATCTTGCTGGCCGAGCCGCCATAGCAGTACACGACCACCTCGTCCGCGCGGCCACAAGCGCGCAGGATGCGGCGCTCTTCCGGCTGGCCCACTTCGATCCACAGCTTGATCTCGCCCGTCAGGTCCTTCACCCACAGGTCCGGCTCATCGGTATCGCTCAGCCCCTTCGTGAACGACAGCTCCTCCTGCGCATGCAACGCAAACGCCGCCAGCCGCACCATCATGCGCTCGTCCGTTTCCGAGGGATGACGCGCCACGGTAAGCCCGTGACTGCCGTAATAGTGGCGATCGGTATCGGCGACGTTCAGGTCGGCCTTGTAGATGGTGGCGCGCAGGGCCATGGCGTAGGTCCGTTCAAAAGCGAATTGCGGGAAGGCCGCCATGATAACCGCCCGCTGCGGGGCGCCACGCGCCTGGGCAATTGTGAATGGCCCATGCCGGCGGGCATTGAAGCCGCCCGAAGCCGCAGGCCAAGCGCCACATGCCACGGCTTAGGGGTCAAGGCTCAAGGGTCAAGACTCAAGGATCAAGCCCAACGGCTAGACCCGGCGTTACACTTGCCGGGCCTGCGCCGCGCCAACCCTGCCGGCAGCGCCACTCACCATTCCCGCGCCATGACAGCCACCGCCGCCCTCCTCGCCTTCACCCTGGCCGCCGCCATCCTGACCATCACGCCCGGCCTGGACAACGCCCTGGTGCTGCGCACCGCCGCCGTCGAAGGCAGCCGCCGCGCCCTCATGGCCGGCCTGGGCATCAGCGCAGGCTGCCTGCTGTGGGGCGCGATTGCGGCCTTCGGACTCGGATCGCTGCTGGCCGTGTCCACGCTCGCCTACGACACCCTGCGCATCTGCGCCGCCATCTACCTGTTCTATCTGGGCATCAAGCTGCTGTGGAGCACCCGCGCCGTGCGCAAGAACTCGGGCCACGCCGCCCAGCAGATCAGTGGTACGGGCACCGTGGCTGGCACAGGCACCGGCACCGGCACCGGCAACGGCAACGGTACGGCGCCCCCCGCCTCCAGAACCGCCGCCGCCACGCGCCCCGGCAGCACCGCCACCGCCTGGTTCGTCCGCGGCTGCCTCACCAACGCCTTGAATCCCAAGGTAGGCGTCTTCTACATCACCTTCCTGCCCCAGTTCATCCCCGCCGGCGCCGACGTCCTTCACTTCAGCCTGTTGCTAGCCACGGTCCACGCGATCGTCGGCATGCTCTGGTTCGTCCTGCTGGTAGCCGCCACCCGCCCCCTGGCCCGCTGGCTTTCCCGGCCCGCAGTCACTCGCGGC
>JAEYVD010000696.1 GCA_023432075.1 Pseudomonadota bacterium
TCAGGGCCAGCGACGGCGCCAGCCGCTTCCACGGCAGCCGCCCATCGCGCCGGGCGTTGCGCAGGTTGGCGCTGATGGCGATGACCACGGGCAGCGTGCCGATGATCATGGTCGGGACCGGGCCGCCGGCGCGCTGGATGGCGCTGGCCAGGCACAGGTAATACAGCAGGTTGCCGATGGCGGCGAGCTTGCCCGCCTCGATCCAGTCACTTCGGGTCAATAGGCGCAGATTGCGCCGGTCCAGCCAGGCGAGCGGAAGGGCGATCAGGCCGAAGGCGAGATAGCGGGCCACGGATTGCAGGGCGGCAGGGTATTCCGGCAGCAGCAGCGGTCCGATGAAGACCAGCCCCCACATCAGGCCCGCGGCCAGGGCGTAAAGGGTTCCAGCCCACATACATTGCTCCAGGTCGTGAATGCGGGCAGTCTAGCCAGCGGCGCGGCGCAAATCTTGTACGAGATTGCGGTGGGGGGGGGCGCTAACCGTGCGTCACTAGCCGTGCGTCACTAGCCGTGCGCCACTAGCCGTGCGCCACTAACCGTGCGCCACTAACCGTGCGTCTGCCTCTGATAGCGGGCGGGGGTTACGCCGTAGCGGCGCGAGAACGCGCGGGTGAGATGGGCCTGGTCGGTCAGGCCGGCTGCGAGGGCGACCTGGGCAGGCGGCATGCCCGCGGCCAGCAGGCGCTTGGCTTCGTACAGACGCAGCGCCATCAGCATCTGCTGCGGGGTGGCGTGATGATGCGCCTGAAAGCTGCGCAGGAAATGGAAGGGGCTCAATCCGGCCTGCGCCGCCAGTTCGTCCAGCGTCAGACGCCGCGAAAGGTTCGCGCGCAGGTACTCGATGACGTGGGTGAATCGCGGCGCGCCTTCGGCGGCGGCCGGGCGCGGCACGCGGGCATGGGGTCGAAACTGGGCAAGCAGCGCGTGCAGCGCACTGTCGAACGCCAGCGGTTCGGACGCGTGCCACAGCGTATCCAGCAAGGCGGTCACGCGATGTGCGCCGGCGGCATCGTGTCCGACCGCCGCGCCGAACCACCAGCCCGATTCCCCCGTGACCCGCGCGGCAACGTCCGGGTCGATGTAGACCATGCGGTAGCGCCAGCCGCCTTCGGTTTCGGCGCGCCCGGTGTGCAGTTCGTCCGGGTTCATCAGCACCAGCGAGCCCGACGGCGCCAGATGGTCGGCGCCACGGTAACGGAATCGTTCGACGCCAGATTCGATGGCGCCTAGACCGAAGGCCTCATGCGTATGCGGTTCGAACGCGTGACGGATGATGTGCGCGCGGTAGAGCTCGACGCCGGGCTGGTGGGCCGGCCGGCGGAACTGCGCGCGGTCATTGGGATGGTCGAACGCCGCCGGCACGCCCGTGATGGGGGGCGCGGCCGAACCGGGTGGGGCGGCGTCGAGGGGTTGCATGCCTGGGATTTAAGCACGCCGTCACGGCGGCCCTCCACACCACCCCTCAGACCCCGCGCCTCAGACCCCGCGTCTCAGTTCGCAGGGCCGCCGTCCGACTCCTGCGGCATCTCCTGCGCGCGCGCTCGCAGCAACTCGCGTTCGCGGGCGTTGCGCGTCATCGCCGCCGCGCGTTCGAATTCGGCGCGCGCCTCGGGGCCGCGCCCCAGTTTGGCCAGTAGATCGGCGCGCACGCTGGGCAGCCAGTGGTAGTTCGCCAATGACGGCTCCGAAGCCAGCTGGTCGACCAGATCCAGCGCGGCCTGGGGGCCGAACGCCATGCCGACCGCCACTGCGCGGTTCAGTTCCACCACTGGCGAAGGCGCGGCCTGGGCGAGCGCGTCGTACAAGGCCACGATGCGCGGCCAGTCGGTTTCCGCGGGCGTGCGAGCCTGGGCGTGGCAGGCGGCCAGCGCGGCCTGCAGCGCATAGGGGCCGCGCGCGCCGCCCAGCGCATCGGCGCGTGCCAGCGCCGCCAGACCGCGGCGGATCAGCAGCGGATCCCAACGCCGCCGGTCCTGGTCCATCAACAGCACGGGCCGGCCCTGGCCGTCGGTGCGTGCGTGCAGGCGCGAGGCCTGCAATTCCATCAGCGCGGCCAGGCCGTGCACTTCGCCCTCGGCCGGCGTCAGTTCGGCCAGGATACGGCCCAGACGCAGCGCTTCGTCGCACAGACCCGGCCGCATCCAGTCGTCGCCCGAGGTTGCGGCGTACCCCTCGTTGAAGATCAGGTAGATGACTTCCAGCACGGACGCCAAGCGCGGCGCGCGGTCGGCCGCCGACGGCACCTCGAACGGCACGTTGGCCGCCGACAAGGTGCGCTTGGCGCGCACGATGCGCTGCGCAATCGCCGATTCCGATGCCAGGAAGGCCCGCGCAATTTCCGCCGTGGTCAGCCCGCCCAGCAGGCGCAGCGTCAGCGCCACGCGCGCCTCGGTGGACAAGAGCGGATGGCAGGCCGTGAAGACCAGGCGCAGCAGGTCGTCGCCGATATCGTCCTGGCGCGCCGCATCCAGCGCCTCGACGAAGTCGGGCTCCACGTCGGCCTGCAGCGCCTCGAGTTCATGGCCGATCTGCTCGTGCTTGCGGGTATGCAGCGCATCGAGCCGCAGCCGGTCGCGCGCACGGTTCTTCGCGGTGGTCATCAGCCATGCTCCGGGATTGTCCGGCACGCCCGTCTGGGGCCAACGTTCCAGCGCGGCGACCAGTGCATCCTGCGCCAGCTCCTCGGCCAGTCCCACGTCGCGCACCAGGCGCGCCACGCCCGCGATGACGCTGGCGGATTCGATCCGCCATACCGCTTCGATGGCGCGATGCGTGGCCGCGTTCGTCATGCGCCGGCCGCTTCGCCGGGGACCATGTGAACGAGTTCCCAGATATGCCCGTCCAGGTCCTCGAACCCGTGCGCGTACATGAAGCCGTGATCCTGCGGCGCGCGCGGCGCCGTGCCGCCAGCCGCCACGGCGCGCGCCACCAGGTCGTCAACCTCGGCCCGGCTTTCGCACGACAGGCAAACCAGCACTTCCGTGGTCTGGGTGGCATCGGCCACCGGCTTGCCGGTAAAGCCCTTGAAGAAATCCTTCACCAGCAGCATGACGTACAGGTTGTCGCCCGCGACCATGCAGGCGCCCTGGTCGTTGGTGAAATCGGGATTGAAGCTGTAGCCCAGTTTCTTGAAGAATGCCTGGGACTTCTGCATGTCGTTGATGGGAAGGTTGACGAAGATCTGCTTGTGCATGGCGTGTCTCGCTGGAATGGTCAGGGGTTGGCGCGTCGGATTCAGAGGCTGGGAGCAGGCATCTGGCGGAAGCGCTCAACTTCCTGGCTGGGTTCGAAGTCATCCAGTTCGAACACCTGGCGCACCTCGATCTCGCAGGGCTGGCCGGGGAAGGGCGACGGAAAGCGCATCGCCCACTGCATCGCCTCTTCGCGCGAGCGCACCTGGATCATCGTGTAGCCGGCGATCAGTTCCTTGGTTTCGGCGAACGGCCCGTCGATCAGCTTGCGTTCGCCGCTGCCGTCATAGCGCACGCGCCA
>JAEYVD010000729.1 GCA_023432075.1 Pseudomonadota bacterium
CGATCGCGACGTCCAGCGCCGTGTACGGCCCGGCCAGGTTCTCCGGCATGCTCATGTCTCTCTCCTTTGTTGTTCAGATGATCTTGCGGTCGCGATAGTCCTGGATCTGCTCGGCGGACAGGCCCAGCTCGGCCAGCACGTCGGCGGTGTGCTGGCCCAGCAGCGGCGGCGCGGCATCGGCGCGCAGCGCCGAGCTGCCGAATCGCAGCGGGTTCATCACCTGCGGCACCGATCCTGCGGCCGGATGCGGCAGGCGCCGCAGCATGCCGCGGTGCACGACCTGCGGGTCTTCGAAGACCTCGGGCACGGTGTTGATCGACCCTGCCGGCACGCCCGCCTTTTTCAGCGCGGCCAGCCAGTGGGCGCGCGGCTGGGCGGCAAAGATGGCGTCCAGCACGGGGTCCAGCGTGTCCTGATTGCGCACGCGCTGGCTGTTGGTGACGTAGCGCGGGTCCTGCGCCAGTTCGGGCTTGCCCAGCATGTCGCACAGCGTGGCGAATTGCCCGTCATTGCCCACCACGATGACGATGTCGCCATCGGCGCAGGCGAACGTGCGCTGCGGCTGGATGTTCGGGTGCGCGGTGCCCGTGCGGCGCGGCACCTTGTTGCCCAGCAGGAAGTTCATGGCCTGGTTGGCCAGCAGGCCCACCTGCACGTCCAGCATGGCGACGTCGATGTACTCGCCCTTGCCGGTCTGCGCGCGGCGCAACAGCGCGGCCACGATGCCTAGCGCGGCGTACACGCCGGTGGTCAGGTCCACGATCGGCACGCCCACCTTCTGGGGCCCGCCGCCGGGCCGGTCGTCGCGTTCGCCCGTGACGCTCATCAGGCCGCCCATCGCCTGGATCAGGAAGTCGTATGCGGGTTCGGAGGCGCGCGGTCCGGTCTGGCCGAAGCCGGTGACCGAGCAATACACCAGGCGCGGATTGATCTTGGACAGCGACTCGTAGTCCAGCCCCATGCGCGCCAGCGTGCCGACCTTATAGTTCTCCAGCACCACATCCGCGTCGCGGCACAGGTCCTTGACCAGCGCCTGGCCTTCGGGCGTCTGCAGGTCCAGCGTGATGGAGCGCTTGCCGCGGTTGGTGGCAATGAAATAGGCGCCGTCCCGGGTGTCTTGGCCGTCTTCATCCTTCAGGAACGGCGGGCCCCAGGTGCGCGTGTCGTCGCCGTGGCCCGGCCGCTCGACCTTGATGACGTCAGCGCCCAGGTCGGCCAGGATCTGGCTGGCCCACGGACCGGCCAGGATACGGCTCAGGTCCAGCACTTTGAGATTCGATAACAGCGGCTGCAAAGCCTTCTCCTTGACTGCGGTATGTGCAGGCAGTCTAGGAGTTGGCGGGCGCGGCGGGAGGGGCCCGCGGGCGCAAAGCTGTTATGCGGTTCGGGCCGTCACAGCGGCGGGAAGGTATCCAGCACGCCGGGCGGGTGCGGCGGCGTCAGCGCCCGGTATCGGGATAATTGGGCCCCGCGTCATGGAAGCCGCCCGAGCTGTAGGGATTGACCGCGCCGGGGTGGGGCGGTCCGCCGGGGCCGGCGCCGCAGCCGGCCAGGAGCAGTGCCGCGGCAAGGAGAGAAAGCAGGCGCGTCGGGAAGGATTTCATAAAGGTCTCCTGCGGCTGCCCCTCGGCAGGCGCGTGGCTCGCAGCATATGGGCGGATTATAGGCTTGCCGTCTTCGCCTTGATCCGCGGTTTCGCGCAGCGCGCGCGATAGGCATCCACTGCGTCGGAGTCCGCAGCCTGAAAGTAGGGGTGCGGGTATCCCGCCTCGCGCAAGGCGGCGTGCATGCGCACGCCCCACACGCACTCGCGCTGCGCCTCGTCCCAGAGCCGCGTGGCCTGGTCCCGTTGGCCGCTACGCCACAGCGCAAGGCCGTAGTCGGCCACCATCTCCTCGTCGCGCGGCAGGTCGCGGTAAGCCGTGTGCATCAGGCGCAGGCCTTCGGCGGTCTGGCCGCGCAGGGCCAGGATCCACCCCAGCGTGCCCTGGTTGTACGGACGCGGGCCGACGCGGTCCAGCGAGCGGCGGGCCTGCTCCTCGGCTTGCGGCAGGTAGTCCGGGAAGTCCGCCAGGTAGTAGGCCGTGTTGTTCGCCAGGTCCACTGCGTTGGCGGTACGCGCGCCGCGTTTTCCGGCGGCGCGCTCCTGCAGGACGTTCGAATCCTGCAACACCAGATCCGGCATGCCCAGCAGCCGCGCCACGTCCAGCCGCTTGCGCCGCTCGGCCGGGTCGACGGGCTTGAACATGTCCGGAAATGGCCGCTGGCGTGCTTGCAGCAGCCAATGGCGCGCCAGGTCGGGCTGGCCCGCGGCCAGCAGCAGGCGCGCCAGGTCCAGCTTCTGGTCGGCGCTACGCGTGCAGCGCATGCCGTCGATCAGGGCGCGGGCGCCTTCGCCGTCGTTCCGGGCGAACGCGCGGTTGACGGCGTCCAGCTCGGCAAAGCACGGCCCGTCGCGCGTGACCTGCGCGTCGATGTGCAGCGAGATCGCACCAGCCGGCACGTCGTGGCTGAAGTAGGCCGTCGCGCCCTGGCGGTTGGTGTAGCCCAGGTCCACCCAGGGTTCGCCCCAACGCTGGCGCATGGTCATGATGTAGGGCCAGCCGGGCAAGGGCTCGGGTGAGCCGCTACTGTGCAGTTGAAAGAAGTGGCCCCACGGGCCATCCCCGATGCGGCGGATCAGGGTGAAGTCGTCCTCCGCGTGCGGCAGCGTCGTCCGGATCGGCACCGTGCGTCCCTCGCCATCGGTGATGCCGTGCAGGATGCCATCGCCGGAAGGCGTATCGAGGATGGCGTCGTCCTTGCCGGTGACGAAGGCGCGGTAAGGCGTGTGGGGCGCGGGGGCGGCGCGCTTGCCGTCCCACAGCGTCAGCGTCAGGCTGCGCGTGGTGAGCAGGGTGTCAGCCGCCGGCGCCGCCGGGGTGCCGGATACCGCTTGCGCGGCATCCTGGCCCGCAGCGTGCGCGGCCGGACCGGTCAGCCACGCTGCGGCGGCCAGGCATGACGCCGCGGCCCCCATGCGCCAATCTGCGCGGGCCGGGATGAGGCGGCGATGGAAAGTGGCGGATTGTCCGGAACGTTGCTGCGGGTGCTTCATGGAGACTGCCAGTGGCGCCGGGCGCGGCGGGCGCCAAGGCGGTATGGGGGGACCTGCGGGGCAGGGCGCCGCCTTGCGGACGCGAGGCGGATTGTGCATCACAAATCTGTTCCACGCCCCGGCCAGCGCTCGGCAGGAACGTATGGCATCCTCCCGCCACGCCTTTGCCGCCATCCGCTCATGCCCAAACTCCTAGCGCGAACCCTCGACCTGCTTCTCCTGTCCTTCGCCGCCGCGCTTTTTGGCGCTTGCCTGACTTCCGTGCTGACGACCGGCGCCTACGGCTGGGTCGTCCCCGTCGCGCCCTACAGCTATGAAGCCCGCGACTTCTACGCCCAGGCGGTCCTGGCCGGCCTGGCAGGCGTCATCGTGCTGATCCTGGCCGAGCGCCCGGCCCCATTGCGGCGATCCACGCCCTGGCGCCTGCTCGCGACCTTTGCCGCGGCCCTGCTGGCCCTGTACCTGGCGCCGCCGTCGCCGCAAGTGTTTGGCAACACCTGGGCGCCCGGCGAGGCGGCACGCGAGCTGTTCCTGGCGCAATGGCTTATGGTGCTGCCCATTGCGGTGGCGGCAACCGCGCTGCGGTGGGGATTGCACCGGGTTTTGCGCTAGGATTGTCGTCACCCAACCCCGCCTGCCCCGGAGAAACCCCGCATGTCCTCTCTAGACGACTTTGCCATCACCAAGAAGTGGCCCGCCCAGCACCCCGACCGCATCCAGCTTTATTCGCTGCCGACGCCCAACGGCGTGAAGGCGTCGATCATGCTGGAAGAGACGGGTCTGCCCTACGAGGTCCACAGTGTCGCCTTCGATACCAAGGATCAGTTCACGCCCGAGTTCCTGTCGCTCAGCCCGAACAACAAGATTCCGGCCATCCTCGACCCGAACGGGCCGGACGGCAAGCCGCTGGGCCTGTTCGAGTCCGGCGCGATCCTGGTGTACCTGGCCAGCAAGGCCGGCAAGTTCATTCCGGCCGACGCGGCCGGACGCTTTGAAACGCTGCAATGGGTGATGTTCCAGATGGGCGGCATCGGACCGATGTTCGGCCAGCTGGGCTTTTTCCATCGGTTCGCGGGCAAGGACTACGAGGACAAGCGGCCGCGTGACCGGTACGTCGACGAGTCCAAGCGCCTGCTGACGGTGCTGGACCAGCGCCTGCAAGGGCGCGACTGGGTGATGGGCGACCAATACACCATCGCCGATATCGCGATCTTTCCCTGGGTGCGCAACCTGGTGGGGTTCTACGACGCCGGCGATCTCGTCGGGTTTTCGTCGTTCAAGAACGTCGCGCGTGTGCTGGACGCCTTCGTTGCGCGCCCGGCGGTCGCCAAGGGACTGACCATCCCGGGCTGACCCATGGAACTGCGCCAGCTTCGTTACTTTGTGCGGGTGGTCGAGGCAGGCAGCATCGGCCGGGCGGCCATGTCGATCGGCATGGTCACCTCGGCGCTCAGCCAGCAGATCAGCCGCCTTGAAGGCGAGCTGTCCACGCGCCTCTTGCAGCGCAGCGCCAGCGGCGTCGTGCCCACGGACGCGGGGCTGGCGTTCTTCCGGCAGGCGCAACTGGCCCTGCGCCACGCCGACGACGCCGTCCAGGCCGCCCAGCAGGCGCGGCTGGCGGGCCACGTCAGCGTCGGCCTGCCGTCCACCACGGCCGCCGTGCTGGGGGCGCCGTTCCTGCAGGCCATGAACGAGCGCTACCCCGATATCCGGCTGCACCTGGTCGAGGCGTTGTCCGGGCATCTGACCGACATGCTCAACGGCCGCCTGCTGGACCTGGCCATCGTGTTCCACGCCGAATCCGCGCGCCGCTGGAGCGTGATGCCGCTGCTGGACGAACCCCTGTTCCTGTTCGCCCGGCCCGACATGCCCGGCGTGCCGTTTGGTGACACGACGCGGCTGGAGGCAATTGCCGACCTGCCGCTGGTGCTGCCCAGCGGCCGCCACGGCCTGCGGGCGCTGGTCAACAACGCGTTCCAGCAATTGGGGCGCACGCCCCGGGTGGTGGCCGAGGTCGACGGCCTGTCGCTGCTCATGGACGTGGTGCGGCAGGGCGGGGCGGCCACGATCCAGCCCAGCTCGGCCACCGCGCGCATCGCACCCGGCCAGTTGCAGATGGCCCGTATTGACGATGCCCACCTGTTTCGCTCCAACCTGCTCGCCAGCCTGTCGGACGAGGAGCTGTCGCCCGCGGCGCTGGCCGCCCGCCTGGTCATGGCCGATGTCTCCCGCACCCTGGCGCGGGAGGGCAAATGGGCGGTGGTGACTCTTCACGAATCGTGAACACCCGTTGACGCCCGCCTGATATCGCAGCGCCGCGCCCCTGCGTAGAGTCTGCCCCTTGAACTGGGGAAGATGGCATGGTTGACGTCTTGGTGATTGGTGGGGGCAATGCGGCGCTGTGCGCGGCCCTGATGGCGCGCGAAGCCGGCGCCAGCGTGCTGCTGCTGGAAGCGGCGCCAAAGGAATGGCGGGGCGGAAACTCGCAGCACACGCGCAACCTGCGCTGCATGCATGATGCGCCGCAGGACGTGCTGATCGACGCGTATCCCGAAGAAGAATACTGGCAGGACCTGCTCAAGGTGACGGGCGGGCAGACCAACGAACACCTGGCGCGGCTGGTCATCCGCGAATCCTCCACCTGCCGCGACTGGATGCGCCGCCACGGCGTGAACTTCCAGCCGCCGCTGTCGGGCGCGCTGCACGTGGCCCGCACCAATGCATTCTTCATGGGCGGCGGCAAGGCGCTGGTCAATGCCTATTACCGCAGCGCCGAAGCGCTGGGCGTACAGGTCCGCTACAACGCGCCGGTCGATTCGCTGGAGCTGGACAACGGCCGCTTCGTGGCCGCGCGCATCGGCGCCGAACGCATCGAGGCCCGCGCCTGTGTGCTGGCCGCGGGCGGCTTCGAGTCCAACCGCGAATGGCTGCGCGAGGCCTGGGGCCAGAACGAGCGCGGCGAGTGGCCGGCCGACAACTTCCTGATCCGCGGCACGCGCTTCAACATGGGCGTGCTGCTCAAGTTCATGCTGGACGCCGGCGCCGACGGCATCGGCGATCCTTCGCAATCGCACTGCGTGGCGATCGACGCCCGCGCGCCGCTGTACGACGGCGGCATCTGCACGCGCATCGATTGCGTGTCGCTGGGCGTGGTCGTCAACCGCGACGCCGAGCGCTTCTATGACGAAGGCGAGGACTTCTGGCCCAAGCGCTACGCGATCTGGGGCCGCCTGACCGCCATGCAGCCCGGCCAGATCGCCTATTCCATCATTGACGCCAAGGCGATCGGCCGCTTCATGCCGCCGGTGTTTCCGGGCGTGAAGGCCGACACGCTGCCCGAGCTGGCCGAAAAACTGGGCCTCGATCCGGCCACCTTCGCCAAGACCATCGGCGACTACAACGCCGCCTGCCGCGTGGGCAAGTTCGACCACACGGCGCTGGACGACTGCCATACCGAAGGCGTGACGCCCGCCAAGACGCACTGGGCGCGCCCGATCGACACCGCGCCGTTCTACGGCTATGCGCTACGGCCCGGCATCACCTTTACCTATCTGGGCCTGAAGGTGGACGACACCGCCGCGGTCCGGTTCAACGACACGCCCAGCGGCAACCTCTTTGTCGCCGGCGAAATGATGGCCGGCAACGTGCTGGGCAAGGGCTATACCGCCGGGGTGGGCATGTCCATCGGCACGGCATTTGGCCGCATTGCCGGCACCCGCGCCGCGGCGGCGGCGCTCAGCCAGAAACATGCGGGAGCACACCATGAAGCAGCTTGAAGCCCTGGCCCGCGAGGCGCAGTCATTTTCCAGCAGTCAGACGAATTCAACGCCTGCCCAGCCCGCGGCCCCGGCCGAGCAGCCGGTGCGCTTTCATGCCCGGGGCGCCAAGCCGCTGACCGAGACGCTGACCGGCGACGAAACCGAAGTGGCGCGCGTCATGCAGATCTGCAACGCCTGCCGCTACTGCGAAGGCTTCTGCGCGGTGTTTCCCGCCATGACCCGCCGCCTGGAATTCGGCAAGGCGGACCTGAACTACCTGGCCAACCTGTGCCACAACTGCGGCGCCTGTCTGCACGCATGCCAGTACGCGCCGCCGCACGAATTCGCCGTCAACGTGCCGCAGGCCATGGCCAAGGTGCGGATGCAGACGTACACCGACTATGCCTGGCCGGCCGCGCTGGGCACGCTGTACAAGCGCAATGGCCTGGCGCTGTCGCTGGCCACGGCCGCAGGCCTGGCGCTGTTCCTGGTGCTGGCGGTGGTGATGACGGGCGGCCTTTTCCATGAACCGATGGCCGGCAACTTCTACGCTGTCTTTCCGCACAACACGCTGGCGCTGATGTTCGGCGTGGTGTTCGGCTTTTCGATGCTGGCGCTGGCGGTGGGGGTGACCCGCTTCTGGCGCAATGTCAGCCCGGGGGCGGCCTCCGGCGCGGCAGTGGCCGAGGCGGCGCACGACGCGCTGCGGCTGCGCTATCTGGACGGCGGCCACGGCAAGGGCTGCAACAACGCCGACGATGCCTTCACGCTGTGGCGCCGGCGGTTCCACCATTTCACGTTCTACGGTTTCATGCTGTGCTTTGCGGCCACCTGTGTCGCCACGCTGTACCACTATCTGCTGGGCCAGCAGGCGCCGTATCCGATTCTGAGCGCGCCCGTGCTGCTGGGCACCGCGGGCGGCATTGGCCTTCTGATCGGGCCCGCCGGTTTGCTGTGGCTGAACGTCAAGCGCCATCCGCTGCAGGGCGACGCGGCGCAAAAGCCGATGGACCGTGGCTTCATCGTGCTGCTGTTCCTGACCAGCGCGACGGGCCTGGCGCTCTTGGCCGGCCGCGACGGCAGCGCCATGGCGCTGCTGCTGGCGATCCACCTGGGCGTCGTGATGGCGCTGTTCCTGACCTTGCCCTACGGCAAGTTCGCGCATGGCATCTACCGCTCGGCCGCGCTCTTGAAGTGGTCCATCGAGAAACGCCAGCCCAACAAGCTGCAGCTCGGTTCGGACTGACCGGACCGGCCTTATCGCCAGCCTGACGGCGCCCGCACGAGGCGCCGCAGCCGGCCACAACCCTGGAGACATCAATGTTCCGCACTCGTTTGCTGGCGCGCTGCGCGCTGGCCGCCTGTCTGACGCCCGCCCTGCCTGCGGCGATGGCGCAAACCTATCCCGCCAAGCCGATCACGCTGGTCGTGCCCCATTCGGCCGGCGGCACGTCCGACATCCTGGCGCGCACCGTTGCCGCCGAAGCCGCCAAGACGCTGGGCCAGACCATCGTGATCGACAACAAGGGCGGCGCCAACGGCACCATCGCCGCCAAGCAGGTGGCTTCGTCCGCGCCGGACGGCTACACGCTGCTGTTGGCCACCGCCAGCACGCACGGCATCAACCCGTCGCTCTACTCGCGCATTTCCTACGACGCGGTCAAGGACTTCGCGCCCGTCACGCTGCTGGCCACCGTGCCCAACGTGCTGGTCGTCGGTCCCAACGTCAAGGCCGGCAACGTGCAGGAACTCATTGCCTTCATCCGTTCGCAAGGCGACAAGACCAACATGGGCTCGGCAGGCGCCGGCACGCCGGGACACCTGGCCGGCGAGATGTTCAAGAGCGAGGCCAAGCTGCAGTTCACGCATGTGCCCTACAAGGGCGGCAGCCCCGCCATCACCGATCTCATCGGCGGGCAGATCGATTTCATGTTCACCACCATTCCGGGCGTGTTGCCGCACGTGAAGGCGGGCTCGCTGCGGGCCCTGGCCGTGACCTCGCCCGAGCGCTCGTCCGCGATGCCCGACGTGCCGACGATGGCCGAGTCCGGCCTGCCCGGTTTCCAGGCGGTGTCCTGGCACGGCATCGTCGCGCCTGCCGGCACGCCGGACGCGGTGGTGGCGCGGCTGAACCAGGCGCTGACCGGCGCGCTGGCGGCGCCCGAGGTCAAGCAGCGGTTGATGGAGGAGGGCGCGCGCGCCTCCGGCGTGAACACGGCGGAATTCGGCAAGTTCATCCAGACCGAGATGGCGGCCTGGGCCAAGGCGGTCAAGGACTCGGGCGCCACGGCCAACTGAAGGGCCGGGCGGTCCTGGCGGGCCGCCTTTTGCTGAATGAAGCGCATGCCGATCGGCACGCGGGCGCCATGCTAGGATGCCCCGCATGCTGATCGCCGCCCTGCTCACCTCGTTGTCTCTCACCCCGGGCCACGCCGTTGAATACGACCTCGCGTGCTTCTTTGCGGACAGGCAGGCGCAAGGCTCGCTGGAACACGTCGAGCACTGCGCCCGCGCCACGAACGACAGCGTCGAGTTCCGGCCCGCCGTGCTGGCGCGCATGGATTTCGGCGCCGATGGCCTGTCGCCTGCGACCGCCAACGGTTCGTGGCACTGGGTGCGGCCTGACGGACGCGCCGTGGCCGTGGTCACGTTCGACAACAGCGCCGACGACTTCGAGGAAGGCCTCACGCGCGGTCCTTGGGCCGGCGGCATGGCCTACTACGACAAGCAGCTCAACCGCGTGCTGGC
>JAEYVD010000751.1 GCA_023432075.1 Pseudomonadota bacterium
CACGCCGGTCACATTCATTCATGCACGCCACTCCCGGAAACGTCTTCATGGTCGTCGCGCCCAGCGGCGCCGGCAAGTCCAGCCTCGTGAAGGCCCTGCTTGCCCAAGACCCCTCCATCCTGCTTTCGATCTCCTGCACCACCCGCGCCCCCCGCCCCGGCGAGCAAGACGGCCGGGAATACCGGTTTGTGTCCGTCGACGATTTCAAGCGCATGCGCGAAGGGCAGAACCTGCTGGAATGGGCCGAGGTCCACGGCAATTTCTACGGCACGCCGCGCGACCGCATCGACGAGGCCACCAGCCAGGGACGCGACGTGTTGCTGGAAATCGACTGGCAAGGCGCACGTCAGGTAAAGCAGCGTTTCCCCCGTGCAATCGGCGTTTTCGTGCTGCCGCCGTCCATCGACGAGCTCGAAAGCCGCCTGAAGGCGCGCGGCCAGGACGAGCCGCAAGTGATCGCGCGACGGCTCATGGCGGCAGGCGGCGAAATCGCCCACGCGCCTGAATGCGAATATGTTATTATTAATCAAGAATTTAGCGTAGCCCTGTCGGAGCTGACCCAAATCGTCAGCGCCGCTCGGCTGCGTTTTTCGTCTCAGGCCGCCCGTCACGCCGACTTGTTTGCGCAACTTGGCATCCCGGCCGAACACTGAGCCGAACGCATTCTCTCCATCATCCATCAGCACCAGGTGTCCTAATGGCTCGCATCACTGTCGAAGACTGTCTGAATCAAATCCCCAATCGTTTCAAGCTCACGCTGGCCGCGACGTACCGCGCCCGTGAATTGGCGCAAGGCCACGCCCCGCGCCTGGACAGCAAAGACAAGCCCACGGTTACTGCCTTGCGCGAAATCGCTGGCGGCCTCACCGGCGTTGAAATGCTGCGTAAAGTTCCCACCTGATCATCGCCGGGGGGCTGCAAGCATGGCTTTTCCCGGGCTGAAGTACGCTTCATCTGGTCTGCTTGCCGCACTGCGTGCCGGCTCCCGTCTCGGGCGCCGCACGGGCAAGAAAGACAAGAATTCCCCTACGCCACCGTCCGTCGCCGCGCAAGAAGCGGCGGACGTGACCGGATCGCCGGTCGCCTCGCTGGCGCCGCTGACCGAAATCATCGGCAGCTATCTCGACAAGAACGATGTAGAGCGCGTGCGCGAAGCCTATCGCTTCGCGGACCAGGCGCATCTTGGGCAATTCCGCGCCAGCGGTTCGCCCTACATCTCTCACCCCATCGCCGTCACCGAAATCTGCGCGGGCTGGAAGCTCGACGTCAACGCGCTGTCTGCCGCCCTGCTGCACGACGTGATGGAAGACCAGGGCATCGCCAAGCACGAACTGGCCGAGAAATTCGGGCCGGAAGTCGCCGAGCTGGTCGATGGCCTGTCCAAGCTTGATCGCCTGGATTTCGCCACCAAGGCCGAGCAACAGGCCGAGAGCTTCCGGAAAATGCTGCTGGCGATGGCGCGCGACGTGCGCGTCATCCTCATCAAGCTGGCCGACCGCCTGCACAACATGCGCACGCTGGACGCGGTCAACCCCGAAAAGCGCCGCCGCATCGCACGCGAAACGCTGGACATCTATGCGCCCATCGCGCATCGGCTTGGCCTGAACCTGCTGTTCCGCGAATTGCAGGATCTGTGCTTTGCCGCGATGTACCCCAACCGGTACCAGGTGCTGTACAAGGCGGTCCTGGCGGCGCGTGGCAACCGCCGCGAGGTCATCACCAAGATTGCCGACTCCGTGCGTGCCGCCCTGCCCGCTGCCGGCATCGAAGCCGAGGTCAGCGGCCGCGAAAAGACCCTGTTCGGCATCTACCGCAAGATGGTCGACCAAAAGAAGTCCTTCTCGGACGTGCTGGACATCTACGGTTTCCGCATCGTGGTCCACACGCTGCCCGAGTGCTATCTGGCGTTGGGCACGCTGCATCAGCTGTTCCGCCCGGTGCCCGGCAAGTTCAAGGACTACATCGCCATCCCGAAGGTGAACGGCTACCAGTCCCTGCACACGACGCTGGTCGGCCCCTACGGCACGCCGGTGGAATTCCAGTTCCGCACGCGCGACATGCACCATGTGGCCGAAGAAGGCGTGGCGTCGCATTGGCTGTACAAGGGCGCGGACCTGACGCTCAACGACCTGCAAAAGCGCACGCACCAGTGGCTGCAGTCGCTGCTGGACATCCAGAGCCAGACCGGCGACTCCGGCGAATTCCTCGAGCACGTCAAGGTCGACCTGTTCCCGGACGCCGTGTACGTGTTCACGCCGCGCGGCAAGATCATCTCCCTGCCCCGCGGCGCCACGCCTGTCGACTTTGCCTACGCCATCCACACCGATATCGGCAACCAGGCGGTCGCGGCCAAGGTCAACGGCGAATTCGTGCCGCTGCGCACTGAACTGAGCAGCGGCGACACCGTGGAAATCGTTACGTCGCCGGCCTCGCGCCCCAACGCGCAATGGCTGAACTATGTGCGCACGGGCCGGGCGCGCTCGGAAATCCGCCACTATCTGCGCACGGTCAAGTACGAAGAGTCCGTCGCGTTCGGCGAGCGGTTGCTGGCTCAGGCCATGCAGGAACTGCACATGCCCCTGCCCGCCACCGACGATCCCGGCTGGCAAAAACTGGCGCGCAGCACCGGCGCCAGCTCGCGCGAGGAAATCCTGGCCGATATCGGGCTGGGCAAGCGGCTTGCCGCGGTGGTCGCCCGCC
>JAEYVD010000768.1 GCA_023432075.1 Pseudomonadota bacterium
GTTCACACGCGCTGCACGTGCCGGTGGGATTGGGCGCCGCCTGGCGCCGGGCCTGGGTCAGGGTCTTGCTGATGCTCATGTGTAGCTCGCGGCGGGAGGTAATGACGCAACGATGCGCTGCCACGCACAGACGTCGTAGTTTTTAAAGCGCGCACGGGTTGTCCTTGGTGCCAAGCGGCACTACCGCTTTTAGAAGCTGTCGATACTGCGTGTAAATCAAAGGAGTCTTATTAGTGAACCGAATTGATCTGGTGTTAGCAGATGCTTGAAACGATCCGATTTATCTGCCGCAGTATCCTGAGCGACAGCACGTGACGAACGCCGACAGCGCTAATAGGTTGGGCGACGGCGGTCACGTCCGGGCACAGCGCAGCGGCCGATCCGACGGCCAAGGTTGTGAAACGTAGCTTCTTTGCCGGGCGCTCGACGTTTACGCGTAGCGCGGCACGCCCTCACCGTCCAGGACGATCGTGCACGGCGCTTGCGTGAAGTGCAGCGGCGCGCCGGTGACGGTGCGCAGGAAGGATTCGCTGACGCCCGCCTTCATGGCGTGCACCTGCTTGGCGCCGACGGTCAGGTCCATCGCGGCGCCGGCCCGATTCTCCACGATGACCTGCTGCCCCAGCCTGGCCGACAGCTTGTCGGCGATGAGGCGCGCCGAGATGTCGATGGTGCCGCCGGGCGCGGCGCGGTCAAATGCCTATTCTGGAATCCGGAGGTGTGGGTTCGCCTGGGCTGAAGAGCGCATCGTGGCCCGGGGTCCGTTCACGCCCCCGCGCGCTCCCAGCGCCGCTGGATGGCCTTGGCGGCCACCACGCCGTCGGCCATCGAGGTCACCACGCACGGGTGCATGCGGTGCGCGACTTCGCCGATGGCGTAGATGTCCGGCACGCTGGTCTCGGCGGTGGCGAAGTCGGTGCGGATGTAGCCGCGCTCGTCGCGCGCCAGGTGCAGCGTGTCGGCAAACGCGGCCTGCGGTTCCCAGCCGTAGAAGACCAGGATCAGGTCGTACTGCCGGCCATCCACGCTGCGCGCGGCGGGATCGACCTGATAGGGGCCGATGTGCACGCCTTCGGACCCGGCGCGCGTGACCCACTGCTGCTGGGCGCGCACGCTGCGGGCATACAGATGAACCGTTCGCGCGCCGCGGTTGCGCACGTAGACGAAGTTCTCAAAGGCGTTGTCGCCCCCGCCCAGCACGGCGACCGACAGTCCCGAATAGTCCTGCGCCACGATGGGCGAGCCGGGGCCGATCAGCACGCCCGGCCAGGACGCGCCCGGCGGATGGCCGGGCAGGCCCTTGGCGCGCACGCCCGAGGCGATGACCAGGGTGCGGGCGCGCGCCAGGGTTTCCTTGCCGTCGGGACCAGAGAGCGTGGCCTCGATGCCGCCCTTGCACGGCCGTACGCCGGCGACGCGGGTTTCCAGCCGCAGGGGCACCTTGGCGGCGCGCACGCTGGCGTCGATATTGGCCGCCACCTGCTGGCCGGTCACGCCGGGCAGGACCGCGATCCAGTCGTCGGCAAACGGGTTGTCATTGCCCAGGCCGCCCAGGCGGGCGCTGGCCTCGACCAGCAACGGCGACAGGCCCAGGCGGGCCAGCCAGAGGGCGCAGGAGGCGCCGGCCGGGCCGCCGCCTACAATGACCGAATCGTGCATCTGTTGCATTTCACCCCTTATTGACTGCGCCGGCGCCTCGCGGGCGCCCGGACATGGCCGAATTGTAGCCAGCGCGTACCCGCCATCCGCCGTCGCCTTACAATTCCGGCTATTCCACCCAGGTTTTCATCATGCCCACTCGCCGCATCATTCTTTCCGGGCTTGCGCTCGACGCCCGCATCGGCATCCTCGAGCACGAGCGCCGCGCCACCCAGCCCCTGCACGTCGATGCCGAATTCGACGTCGACATCCAGCGCTCGGTGGACGACCACGATATCCACAGCGTGCTGGACTACCGCCGGCTGCGCGAGGCCATCGTCGAGGAATGCACGCAGGCGCACGTGAACCTGATCGAAACCCTGTCCGAGCAGGTCGCGGCGCGCCTGCTTGCCGACTTCCAGGAAATCCGCGCGCTGCGCCTGCGCATCAGCAAGCCCATGGCCTTCTCCGACTGCGCGGCGGTGGGCGTGGAAATCCAGATCACCCGCTGACATGAACGATATCGCTCCCCCCGGCGTGCAATTTCGCACGCCCGCCGACGAAAAAGCCCGGCACGAAGGCAACAAGCTGACCAAGCGGCTGGCGCGCGAGACCACGCGCGCCCTGTCCGACTACAACATGATCGAGGAAGGCGACCGCGTGATGGTCTGCCTGTCCGGCGGCAAGGACTCCTATGCCATGCTGGACATCCTGCTGCAGCTCCAGAAGCGCGCGCCGTTCAAGTTCGAACTGATCGCCGTGAACCTGGACCAGAAGCAGCCGGGCTTTCCCGATCACATCCTGCCGCAGTACCTGAAGGAACTGGGCGTTCCCTTCCACATCGAGACGCAGGATACATATTCCATCGTCACGCGCGTGCTGGAAGAGGGCAAGACGATGTGCTCGCTCTGTTCGCGGCTGCGCCGCGGCATCCTGTACCGCGTCGCCTCGGAACTGGGCGCCACCAAGATCGCGCTGGGCCATCACCGCGACGACATCCTGGCCACGTTCTTCCTGAACCTGTTCTACGGCGGCAAGGCCAAGGGCATGCCGCCCAAGCTGGTGTCCGACGACGGCCGCCACACGGTGATCCGCCCGCTGGCCTACGTGGTCGAGTCCGACCTGATCGCCTACGCCGAGCTCAAGCAATTCCCGATCATTCCGTGCAATCTTTGCGGTTCGCAAGAGAACCTGAAGCGCAAGGAAGTGGGCCGCATGATCAAGGAATGGGACAAGCAGCACCCGGGCCGGTCGTGGAACGTGTTCAACGCGCTGTCGCGCGTCGTGCCCTCGCACCTGATGGACCGGGATCTGTTCGACTTCGTGGGCCTGAAGCCCACGGGCGTGCCGGACGTCAATGGCGACACGGCGTTCGATACGGTCGACCCCACGGAAGACGCGGACGAAGCGTGCGGCGATACGCCGACGGCGTTGGAGCCGGGCGCGATCATCGAAAAGAAGGTGATGTTCTCGCGCGGGTGATGCGGCGCAGGACAAACAAACAAGGGGCTGCGATTGCAGCCCCTTGTTTTGCAGCCTTGCGCTTGCGCTGCAGAATCAGGCGTTCAGCACGCGGATCGGCGCGCCCGCCGCCCAGGCCTTCACGGCTGCCAGGCAGTTCTGATAGAAGGCCTCGAAGTTTTCGCGGCTGACGTAGCCCAGGTGCGGTGTGAGGATCACGTTGTCCAGGTCGCGCACGGTGTCGGTGGGCGACAGGGGCTCCTCGGGGTAGACGTCCAGGCCCGCGCCGGCGATGCGGAATTTCACCAGGGCGTCCATCAGCGCTTCCTGGTCGACAAGACCGGCGCGCGACGTGTTCACGAGGTACGCGGTGGGCTTCATGGCGGCCAGCGCGGTGGCGTCCACGATGTGGCGGCTGCGATCAGACAGGATCAGGTGCAGGCTGACCACGTCGGACGTGGAAAAGAGCTCGTGCTTGTCCACGCGCGCGACGCCGGCGGCCTGGGCGCGCTCATCGGTCAGGTTGGGGCTCCAGGCCACGACGTCCATGCCAAAGGCCAGCCCCACCTTGGCGACCGCGGCGCCCAGCTTGCCCAGGCCCACCACGCCCAGGCGCTTGCCGGCCAGCGGCTCGGGCATGCCCGTCTGCCACATGCCTCGGCGCATCGCGGCGTCTTCCGCGGGCAGGTGCTTGAAGAGACCCAGGATGTGCGCCCACGCGAGTTCCGCGGTAGCGGTGTTGGCGTCGGCGCTGCCGGGTGCGCCGGACACGACGATGCCCTGCTCGGCGCACGCCTGCATGTCGATGGCGTTGTTGCGCATGCCGGTGGTGACCAGAAGCCGCAGCTTGGGCAGCGCGCGGATGCGTTCGGCGGGGAACGGCGTGCGTTCGCGCATGGCGACGATCACGTCGAAGGGCGCGAGCGCGGTTTCGACCTGGTCGTCGGGGATGAAGTTGTTGAAGATCTGCACCTCGGCGTCACCGCCCAGCGAGGTCCAATCCGCATAGCGCCGGGCTACGTCGTGGTAATCGTCGAGAATTGCGATTTTCAAGTCTTGTCTCCGGGAGGGATGGCGCTTGCCGCGCCCCCCTTTCCCGGGCCGGCGCGACGCGCGCCGGTCAGTTCAAACGGGCCTTGAGCTGGTCCAGCGGCAGCGCGCCGCTGATGCGCGAGCCGTCGGCAAAGAACAGCGTCGGCGTGCCGCGCACCATCAGTTGCTGGCCAAGCGCCAGCAGCTTGTCTTCGGGCACGTCGCAGTTGGCGGCGGCCGGCGTCTTGCCGCGCAGCATCCAGTCGTCCCAGGTCTTGCCCTGGTCCTTGGCGCACCAGACGTTGCGCACCTTGACCTTGGAGTCGGGCGACAGGATGGGATAGAGGAAGGTGTAGACGGTCAGGTTGTCCACGTCTTCGAGCGTTTTGCGCAGCTGCTTGCAGTAACCGCAGTTGGGATCTTCGAAGATCGCAACCTTGCGCGAGCCATCGCCCTTGACCTGCTTGATCGCCAGATCCAGCGGCAGTTGGTCGAAGGTGACGGCGCTGAGCTTTTCCTGCGATTCGCGGGTGACGTCGCGGCGCGTGGCGGCGTCGATCAGCGGTCCTTCCATGACCCA
>JAEYVD010000836.1 GCA_023432075.1 Pseudomonadota bacterium
ACGTTGAAGCCGTCCAGACCCAGGGTCTTGACGCTGATTTCGGTCAGGTTCAGGGTGATCGTTTCGCCGTCGTTGGCGCCGACTTGCAGCGTCAGGGGCTTGGCCGAATCCGACAGAACCTTCACGCCGTTGAAGTCGGTTTGTTGCGAGATGCGATCGATGTCCGACAGACGCTGGTTGATTTCGTCTTGCATCGAGTTCAGCTGTTCTTGCGAGTAGCTGCCGTTGGCGGCTTGCACGGACAGTTCGCGAACGCGTTGCAGGTGGGTGTTGACTTCGGAGGCAGCGCCTTCCGTCGTTTGAGCCAGCGAGATGCCGTCGTTGGCGTTACGAGCGGCTTGGGTCAGGCCCTTGACGTTCGCGGTGAAGCGGTTGGCAATGGCCATACCGGCGGCGTCGTCCTTGGCGCTGTTGATGCGCAGGCCCGACGACAGGCGTTCGATGGCGGTACCGAGGGCGGATTGCGACTTGTTCAGGTTGTTCTGAGCAACGAGCGACAAGTAGTTGGTATTGATGACTGCAGCCATGTTTAGGCTCCCAAGAGAGAAAGGCTTCTTCAAACCGGGCAGCGGGGCCGCCCATCTTTGTAACGGGAAGAATTCTTTGACTTGTGTCTTCGAATTTCTCCGTTGCCAGGATTACGGCAGTCCAAAATCAATCTTTAGGTTTTTTTTTTTGGCAATCGTAAATTTGGCGGATGGACGGCTGATTTTCCTGCCGGCTCCCTATGAAGAAGCCGACAGGGGGCAGGGCACTCAGTTCAGCAAGAGGCCGCTGCGGCGCAATTCTGCCAGCAAGGAATTCAAGAATTCCTGGGCGACAGGCTCCAGATTCCGGGCGCCCTTATACGATTGGCCATTCGGATGCGGATGCTTTCCGGTCGTCAACGTATCGCGCACGGCGCTGCGCAGTTCGATCGCGCTTCGGGATCCGTCCATCAAGGTCATGATGTGCCGGCTCAGCGGATCGGCCGGCGGCGTGACCCCCTGGTGCCAGAGATTGTGCAGGCTGACCTGTGTGTTCTGGCGAATGGCTTCGGGCAGCAGATCGAGGGCGCCCGCGATCAGCGCCGGCTTGGATTGCGGCGCCTGATACTGCGCGGGCTCGAGGCGGTAGTACAGCGCGTTCGATTGCACCAGGGCGATGACATGAGCCAGCAACGCGGCTGTCATCTCGTCCTGCGTGGCGGCGGGGGCATGCTTGCTTGCGGCTTCGCGGATGGCGTCGAACGACACCGACTGCGGCCACGACTGGCCCAGGAGGTCCATCAGCGTATGCGCGATCGGGTCGTGGGACGTCAGCGTTGCGCCGCGCGTCGTGAGGTATTGCCGTTGCTGCGGAGAAGCCGCGGCGCCGGCCTGCGGACGCAGGTCGGCGGCCAGGTGCATGCCCGTGAAGGCGCTGCCCTCGGGCTGCTCCAGGATTGCGCCCGCGCGTTCGGCGTGCACCAACAGGCTCTTGCGGAACGAGCGGCCGATGGCGAAGTCGAGATACTGCTCGCGCATTTCGCGCCCGGCATTCACCGCCAGTCCGTTCAGGCCCAGCGCAACCCGCGAGCCGTAGGTCGAGGGAAAGGACAGTTGCGGCTCGGCGTCCGTCAGATAGGCCAGGCCGGCCTGCTGGGCTGCTGCGGCAAATTCCAGGAAGTAGCAGGGCGTGTTGACGGCTTCCAGATATTCGTGAAGCAGGTAGTGATCGCTCTGGCCCCGCAGTTTCTGCGCGGTGTGCTGCAACGCGGACTGCAGGGGATTGTTTTCCCACAGGCCGTCCTCGATCAGGCCCAGCATGTCCTTGGCGCGCGCCAGCCTCTCTTGCGGTGTCTGCGCGCCAAAGCTGTTGAGCATCATGGCATCGCGAATGACGTCCGACGCCTTCCAGCCCGGGTAGGTGTTGTAACTGATATAGGCAATACCTTCGGGCGCGAGGTTTTCCTTGCAGATGCGCAGGATCGCATCACGCACTTCCGGCGGCACCCAGCTGAAGACGCCGTGGCAGATGATGTAGTCGAACGTGCCGAACTCGGGCGTGATGTCCGTCAGGCTCATGGCGTGCAGATCGAGATTGCGTGCGCCGGCGGTTTCTGCCGCGCGCTGGCCCGCTTCGATCTGTTGGGGCGACAGGTCAACGCCGACCGCGCGCGCCTCCGGATATGCCATCGCGAATGGCAACAGATTGCCGCCTGCCGCGCAGCCGAGTTCCAGCACGCGCGCGCGATTCAATTCAGGGGCAGAAATGCCATACAGATGTGCCACGGCGCGCAGGCTGCCGGGCGCCGTGTAGGAAAAGGGCAGGGAGAGATAGGGGGTTTCGTCGTAGGCGTCAGAAATGGCCTGCGTCAAGCGATCGGGTGCGCTCATGGCGAAATTCCGGGAGGGTCGTGGTGCGCTGCGAGGCTCTCGCGATTCGCGGCGCACAAGTTTGTGGGCTAGACCGAAAGGCTAGCAGCCCCGCTACGACCCGGAAGGCATGAACAACGTCCGATTTTCCCCCTGAATCCGGGCTGGCTGAAAACCGCCCGGATTCCGCGGCCGGGAAAATCAGATGATCTGCGCGATCTGCCCTTCCTGCGGCAATTCCTGCCAGGCCTGATCCTTCAACCTTGCGCGGATCCGTGCCGTCGCCTGTGACCTCAATTGGCACACTCGCGCCTCGGTCACATTCATGATCGCGCCGATTTCCTTCAGGTTCAGCCCCTGCTCGTAACACAACGAGAGCAGCAGCTTTTCACGGTCGGGCAGGGCGTCGATGGCGTGGACCAGCGCCTGCCGGAAATCGCCGGCCAGCAGCGAGTCCAGCGGATTGCCGCTGGGCGCGCCGTGATTCAGCGTGGCGGACCAATCCGCCTGACCCGAAGCCGAATCGGGCTCGGTGGTGAAGTCTTCATAGTGGACGATCTGCACGCCTTGCGCGTCGTGCAGCAGCGTCTGGTATTCGTCCAGCGGCAGGTCGAGCTGCTTGGCGATCTCGGCTTCAGTCGGCGCGCGCATCAAACGCTGTTCTAGAAACTGGATGGCCTGTTCGATCTTGCGGGCTTTCGTGCGAACGCTGCGCGGCAGCCAATCCTGGCCGCGAAGCTCATCGAGCATCGCGCCGCGGATGCGCGTCGTGGCGTAGGTCTCGAATTGGGCGTCCGCGGTTTCCTGGTAACGGCGAACGGCGTCGAGCAGGCCGATCATGCCGGCCTGTATCAGGTCGTCGAGTTCGACGCTGGCGGGTAGCCGGGCGAGCAATTGCAGGGCCAGCTTCCGAACTAGCGGCGCATATTCGACCAGGCTGTCATCTGCGTGGGGCATTGCGGGAATTCTGGCGGAGTCGATCGTGAAGCGCGGTCGATGTTGTCAATTTG
>JAEYVD010000807.1 GCA_023432075.1 Pseudomonadota bacterium
CGGCGCGGGTGAAGGCGAGTCGTTGCTTTATATCTGGCGGTTATATGCGCGTTGATGGAGGTCATAAGCACGTTAAGTTTTCCGCTTTATGACCGTAAACATTGGCAACGCCTGATGCCTCAGGCCGAAAACACAGTGATCGATGGTGACCGGGGGATCGGGCGCCAGACGAGCCGGCGGGAGTGGACGGATGCCACGCATTGCGTCCGTTGCGTGCCGCCCCATCTGCTGTCGTATATGTTGTAAACCGGAGACAACCCGTGCGCGTCAACCTACCCGTCACCAATGTGGAAACCAAGCTGCGCGAGGATCAATACCTGATCTCGCGCACGGACACCAAGGGCCGCATCGTCTATGCCAACCCCGCGTTCGTCGAAGTCAGCGGCTTCACGCGCGATGAACTCATAGGCAAGGCGCACAACATCGTGCGCCACCCCGACATGCCCCGCGAGGCCTACGCGGACCTTTGGGAAACCCTGGAGGCCGGCGAGTCCTGGTTGGGGGTCGTCAAGAACCGCCGCAAGGATGGCGGCTATTACTGGGTGCTGGCCAACGCCACCCCGATCGTCGAGAACGGCGAGGTGGTTGCCTATTCGTCGGTGCGCGTGCGCCCGTCCGAAGAACAGATCGAGATGGCCGAAGAACTCTATGCGCGCATGCGTGAGGGCACGGCCAAGGGCGTGCGCATCTTGCGCGGGCGCCCCGTGCGCGCCGGCTGGCGTCGCAGCCTGGACGTGCTGGCCTTTCCGTTCCAGTCCGGCGTGCGCAACCGCATGCTGCGCCACGCCACGCTCTCGGCCGGTTTTGTCGCCGCGGCTGGCGCCTATGGATTGCACGCCAATTGGGAGAGCCTGTCGCCGTGGGGCGCCGGGCTGGGTTGCGGTGCGATAGCGCTGGCCGTTGCCGCCATTTACGGCATGGGCTGGAGCCTGTCGCGTTCGCTACTGGAGCCGATGCTGGACGCGGCCAACATGGCGCGCCAGGTAGCCGCCGGCAATCTCACCACGCAGATCGTGCCCGAATCGGATGACGAGGTGGGCAGCCTGAAGTTTTCGCTGGAAGTCATGCGCAAGAGCCTGATCGGCATCGCGCACGATGTGTACCGCGGCATCGAAGGCACGACGCACGCTGCGGTCCACATTGCCCGGGGCAACCAGGAGCTGGCCGGCCGTACCCAGGGGCAGGCGGCATCGCTGCAGCAGACGGCCGCCAGCATGCAGCAGCTGACCACGACCGTGCGTCAGAACGCCGACAATGCGCGGCAGGCGAACGACCTGGCCGCCAGCAGCATGGACGTCGCGCGGCGTGGCGGCGTGGCCGTGGGGCAGGTGGTCAACACCATGCACGGCATTTCGGACAGCTCGCGCAAGATCGCCGACATCGTCAGCATCATTGAAGGCATCGCCTTCCAGACCAACATCCTGGCGCTGAATGCGGCGGTGGAAGCGGCCCGGGCCGGCGAATCCGGCAAGGGCTTCGCGGTGGTGGCGGGCGAGGTGCGCAGTCTGGCGCAAAAGAGCGCGCAGGCCGCCAAGGAAGTGAAGTCGCTGATCGAAGACTCGGTCGACCGGGTCACGGAAGGCTCGGCGCAGGCCGAACAGGCTGGCGCGACGATGCAGGAGATCGTGGATGCCGTGCATCGCGTCACGGCGATCATCAGCGAGATCTCGCGCGCCTCGCAAGAACAGTCGACCGGCATCGAGCAGGTGGACACCGCGGTCTCGCAGATGGATGTGATGACCGAGCAGAACACGGCGCTCGTGCAGGAATTGGGCGGCGCGGTGACGCAGTTGGGCAATCAGTCGGGCGCGCTGCGCGAGACCATCCGCGTCTTCCGCGTGGTGGGACAACACTGAGCGCCGGGGCGGGCGGGCCGCTTCCCGGCCCCGCTACCGTCCCGCCAGCGCGTCCACGACGCGGCTCATCGCGGTCAGGCCCGATTCGAAGAGCGACTCCAGGAACGGACCTGCGTGGGGCAGCACGATGGCCAGCACCGTCACTCCGATGATGAGCGTGACGGGAAAGCCCACCGAAAACACGGAAAGCTGCTGGGCGGCGCGGTTCAGGATGCCCATCGCCAGGTTGATGGTGAGCAGCGCGCAAATCAGCGGCAGCGCCAGCAGCAGGCCCGACACGAACACCGTCTTTCCCCACTCCACGATCGCGCCCCAGCCATTCTGGTGCAGCTGGATCGTGGCGATGGGCAGCGTGTCGAAAGACCGCACCAGGGCTGCCAAGACGAGAAGATGGCCGTCGAGCGCCAGGAAGGTCAGCATCGCCACGATGTTGAACAGGCGCGACAGCACGGCGGTGTTGGCGCCCGAGCTGGGGTCGAAGAACGACGCGAACGACAGCCCCATCTGCAGGCCCACGAATTCGCCCGCGGTCTGCACCGCCGCGAACACGATGCGCATGGTAAAGCCCATGGCGATGCCGATCAGCACCTGTTGCATCACCATCCACAGGCCCGCGTACGATCCGGGCGCGACCGGCGGCATGGGATCCAGCGCGGGGCCGATCGCCACGGCGAGCACGAACGCCAGGCCGACCTTGACCTTGACGGGGATCAGCGATTCGGAGAACAGCGGCGCAGTGGCCACCAGCGCCAGGATACGCACGAACGGCCAGAGAAACTGGCCGACCCAGCCGTTGAGCTGCTCGAGCGTGAAAGAGAACATGGCGTGGCGACAGGTGGCCCGGGGCGGATGCCGCTCAGGACACCAGCATGGGAATCTGGCCGATGAGCTGCCGGATGTAGTCGACCATGACGCCGATCAGCCACGGGCCCAGCAGCACCAGCACGCCGCACATGGCCAGCAGCTTCGGAATGAACGACAGCGTCATTTCGTTGATCTGCG
>JAEYVD010000812.1 GCA_023432075.1 Pseudomonadota bacterium
GAAATGGGAAATCCAGGCCTAGCGCGGACGCGCCGGCGAGGCCGCGGGCGCGGGCGCCGGTGCGGGCGCAGCCGCGGCCGGCTGGGCGCTCGCGCGCATGAACTTCCCATTCGCATCGAAGCCGCCTATCGCGCGGCCATTGAAGAACACCACGCGCCGCGCGGTCCACTGGGGCTGGTCGGGGCCAAGCTGGTCGTAGGCAGCGACGTCAAAGTCGTACTCCCAACCCGACATGGGCTTGCCGTCATCGCCGGCAAACGTGGTCTTCTTCACGGATTCCGCGTATCCCTTGTCGCGGTAGCTGACATACCGGGTGGGCGGCATGGAATCGCGCAGCGTCGACATGTACTCGTACAGGTCTTCGTCGCTGGGCGGCGTGCCGTACTTGGCCAGATCGTTCTTCGTCGCGACCGTGCCGGCGCAACCGGCCAGCACGCACGTGGACAAGACAAGGAATAGCCTTTTCATCGGGATTGCTCCTAAGTACGCGTTCGCGCCCAGACTGCGGACGCACGGCGGCTAGCCGGGTAGCGCTTGGGGAATCTTCAGGGGGTGGGACCGGCGGGACGGCTGGCCGCGCCCCGGAAGGCGGTGCGCAACAGGCTGAGCAGAAAGCCGCCCGTCAGCATGCCCAGGATGTAGACGCCAACGACGAGAACCGACGTCGGCAAGGTGATGGTGGATGTCCAGAGCGTCAGAGTGACGGAGTCAAAATTCTGGATCTTGAACGACAGAACCATCGCCGTGAGCAACACAATCAATACGATGTACAGGTATCTCATGGGGCACCTTTCGTATTCGCTGTCTGAACCGCCCCGAACCCGCCCGGGGGCCTGTCGTGCGGAAAACTATGCCACTCATCCGGCGGGAAAACAAGAAAAAGAGGGCCGCTTGTGGTTTCCAGCGCGGCGGCCCCGGGGCTCGCACGGGAGGTCCGACAGCCCCCGTACTGGTGCGGTTGCCCTGCCCTTCCCGCACGCGGGCATTGTTCACCAGCGCAAACAGGAACAGAATGGCTGTCGCCGTGAAAACGGCAAGTGTGGCCGGCCCATCATTGAATAGCCGCGTCCCGCGGTCTATCGTCTTGGGCTGCTTTTCGGGGACACCTCATGGAAGCGATCAAGGATTGTTGCATGGCTGGGCACCCTCTGAACCTGGACCGGCGCGGCTGGTTGAAGGCTGGCGTCGCGGCCGGAACGGCAGCGGTAATGGCAGGCGTGGCGGTCGCGCCAGAAGACGCGCAGGCGGCATCGTTATCGCAGGCGCAGCGCGACGCAATGACGCCCGATCAGGTGATTGACATGATGAAAAGGGGCAATGCGCGCTTTCGCGCGGGCAAGCCTCAGAAGCACGATTATCTTGCCCAGAAGCGGTCCAGCGCCCTGGGCCAGTACCCCGCGGCAGTCATCCTGAGCTGCATCGACTCGCGCGCGCCCGCGGAAATCATTCTGGACACGGGCATCGGCGAGACCTTCAACGGGCGGATCGCCGGCAACATCTCCAACAACGACCTGCTCGGCAGCATGGAGTTCGCTTGCGCGGCGGCGGGCGCCAAGGTGATTCTTGTCATGGGGCACACGGCCTGCGGCGCGGTGGCCGGCGCGATCGATAATGTCCAGCTCGGCCACCTGACCGGATTGCTGGACGTCATCAAACCGGCGGTCGAAGCCACCAAGTACACGGGCGACCGCAGCGGCAAGAATGGGCAGTTCGTGGACGCGGTGGCGCGGACCAACGTTCAGCTCACCGTGGAGGCCATCCGCAAGAACAGTCCGATTCTTGCGGGGCTGGAAAAGGAAGGAAAGATCAAGATCGTGGGGTCGATGTACGACCTGAGCAACGGCATGCTGACCTTCATGGCATAGCCCTCCCCCAGACGTCGACTCACCGCGGGCGGGCGCGCCCATCACGGGCCGCGCCTGTCCCGCCCTGCCCTCACTCCATACGGCTCAAGCTATAGACAGAGGCCGGCGGCAGGTTCATCGGCACGAAGCGCACGCGCCGGGCATGGAGTCCGCAGTCTTCAAGCACGCGGGCGGAGATCGGGCATTTCACGCCGTACGTGAAAAAGTGCATGGATGCGCCCGGCGGCATGGCCTCGAAGACGGCCGTAAGCAGCTTGTGGTGATGCGCGCCGCTCATGTTGCGCAGCGGCAGCCCGCAAATCGCCGCGCCGATCCCGTGCAGCTCAGGATGGCTGTCGCGCGACAGGTCCTGTGCCGGCACCTGCAGGACGGCCGCTTCCGGAAACTGGCTGCGCAGGCTGGAACTCATGTCCGAGTCCTGCTCCACCAGGACGAGGCGGGACGGGGCCACGCCCCGCCGCAGCATTTCGCGGGTAAACACGCCCGTGCCGCACCCCAGCTCGAGGACCTTGCCGGCGCGGGGCGGAATCGACTCGGTGATGGCCGCGGCCAGCGCGGCGCTGGACGGCGCCACCGCGCCGACAGCCGAGGGGTTGGAAAGCAAAGCCTTGACGAACTGCTTGCGTTCCCGCAGCCAATTCATGGCCGGGCCGGCCGGTTTGTGCCGGGCAAGGGTCTTGATGGGCGGCAAGGAAAACATCGATGCGTCTATCTCCAGGGGACGACATGGTCAGAGAGACCTTACCTGCGGGTCGTCGACCCGACCGGCAACGGTGCGTAAGCACCCCTATCATTTGGAGAGCGGCAAATCCGAAAATGAACAGGCCGTATCCGATTTCTCGGATACGGCCTGTTGCCAACCCAGCCGGGTCAGACCTGGGGCTTCGACTCAGGGCTTAGGCCCCGGGCTTAGACCCCGGGCTTAGACCCCCACGACCGACACGGCCTTGGTGACCAGATACGCCTCGAGCGCTTCGGGACCGCCTTCGGAACCGTAGCCCGAATCCTTCACGCCGCCGAAGGGCAGCTCGGCCGAGGGCGTGGCGGGCTGGTTGACCCAGAGCATGCCGACTTCGAGGCGGCGCGACAGCTCGTGCACCGTCTTGATCGACCGGGTGAAACCATAAGCCGCCAGGCCGAACGGCAGGCGGTTGGCTTCGCGGATGGCTTCATCCAGCGTTTCAAAGCTGCGGATCGCCGCGATGGGGCCAAACGGCTCTTCGTTGAAAATATCGGCCTCGAGCGGCACGTCGGTCAGGATCGTCGGGGCAAAGAAATTGCCCGCGCCACCCACGCGCTGGCCGCCAGTGGCCACGCGCGCGCCCTTCTCGGCCGCGTTCTTGACGATCTTGTCCATGGCCGCCAGACGGCGATCATTGGCCAGCGGGCCCAGCGTGGTGCCTTCGGTCAGGCCGTCGCCCAGCTTGAGCTTTTCAGCGTGCGCGACGAAGGCTTGTTCGAACGCTGCCTTGACGTTCTTGTGCACGAGGAAGCGGGTCGGCGAAATGCAGACCTGGCCGGCGTTGCGGAATTTCGCGCCGCCCGAGGCCTTGACGGCCAGTTCGACGTCGGCGTCCTCGGCCACGATGACCGGCGCGTGACCACCCAGTTCCATCGTGACGCGCTTCATGTGGCGGCCAGCCAGCGCCGCCAGTTCCTTGCCGACCGGCGTGGAGCCCGTGAAGGTGACCTTGCGGATGATCGGATGCGGAATCAGGTAGCTGGAGATCTCGGCCGGCGAGCCGAACACCAGGCCAAGCACGCCCTTCGGGATGCCGGCGTCGACAAAGCAGTTGAGCAGCGCGGCCGGCGAGGCCGGCGTTTCCTCGGGCGCCTTCACCAGGAAGGAGCAGCCCGTGGCCAGCGCGGCGCCCAGTTTGCGCACGATCTGGTTGACCGGGAAATTCCACGGCGTGAAGGCGGCGACGGGGCCGACCGGCTCCTTGATGACCAATTGCTGGGCCGCCGGGTTGCGCGACGGCACGATGCGGCCGTAGACGCGCAGCGCTTCGTTGGCGAACCAGTCGATGATGTCGGCGCCCGCCAGGATTTCACCGCGCGCCTCGGCCAGCGGCTTGCCCTGCTCTTGCGTCAAGAGGCGCGCCACGTTGTCCGCGCGCTCGCGCAGCAGGACGGCCGCCTTGCGCATGACCGCGCAACGCTCGTGCGCGGAGGTGTCGCGCCACGTCTCGAAGCCGCGCTGGGCTGCCGCCAGTGCAAGGTCCAGGTCCTCGCGGGAGGCGCTGGCCACCTGGCCGATTTTTTGGCCAGTGGCGGGGTTCACGACGTCGATGCGCGCGCCGCCTCGGGCCTCGCGCCATTCGTTGTCGATCAGGAGAAGAGTATCGGGGTAACCGTTCATGAATGCTCCGTGGTTGAAATGCGGCCGTCACGTGTCAGTCGATTCGGGCAAGCGGGGCGGGAAACGCCCGGCGCCTGCCGTATCGTAAGTGTTTGGGAAGGCGACGGGAAGTAGGCCGCCCTTGGACCGTCCGGCTGGCGGTCCGGCCGAAGGTCCGGCGGCGCCTCTGGAGTTGGGCACGCTGCTTGCTGTAGGCGTTTCGCCTTTCATCACTTAACCCTGATTGCGGAGGCTCCCATGAGCTCACCGGAACCCGTTCTCTCGCCGACGCCGGTCGGCAACACCTTGATTTCCCTGGGTATTGCGCGCGCCGCCCGGTCCGCCGACGCGGCAGCCGGCCATCGCCCCTGCCCCAAGGCCGCTAATGATGAAATCCCGCCCGAGGCACAATCGGCCGGTCAATCCGACACCCGTGTGCCGCTAAGCGCCTGGCTGTCGCTGGCGTTCTACGCCATAGGCACGGCGCTGCTCTTCAGCCTGGGCGTGGCCTACCGTCTGCTCGCGTGACCGATCAGGCCACCTGGGCGAGCGCCTCGCGCGCGGCCTGCACCAGTTTGCGGTCGGAGAGCCGGTAGGCGGTCAGCGGTCCGCCCGTCACGCAGCCGGTGTCCAGGCACACGGCGTCCGTGCGCACCAGCAGGCCCAGTGTCGCCCAGCGCGCGCACATCGTGGTTGCCCAGCACCACCGAGGCGCGGTCGCCCAAGGCCATGACCCGGCGCGAGGTTTCGGCGTTGGCAGGACCGCGGTTGACCAGGTCGCCGGGGCTAGCCTTCCTTCTTGCGGTGCCCCCACACCGCTTCCTGCCGATAGGAATCCGCCTGGCAAAGCGTGCGGTAGAACATGGCGCCCGCGCCGATGAAATTGCCCAGCTCCTTTTCCGATAATTTGGGTGCAACGCCTTCGAGGTAGCCGGCGTAGATGGAAAGCACCCTGTCCCATTCGTCCAACCGGGGCGCGGGTGCGGACACTGAAATCATCAGTGCCAAGAGCTCATCGCGCTGCATGATTCCCTCCTGTGCTGGCCGGTGCCCCGGCCGTCATTGCCGCTTGGTCATGTGCGGGCAGAGGCTTAGCGCGGGGCGCCAGCGATCTGTTCATGGCTCGAACTCCATGGCGGACATGGCGCGCGCCAGCGATTGCGGCGCGTAGTCGTCCCACGGGGTGTTGCCCGCATCCAGCCGGGTGTGAATGTCCTGGATCGTCCAGTGCGCCCCGCCCGTAAGCTTGTCCAGCTCTTCCCACTTGACGGGCACCGACACGCCAAGACCGGGCCGCGCCCGCGCCGACCAGGCGCAAACCGTGGTGGCGCCAAATCCGTTGCGCAGGTAATCCGCAAAGATCTTGCCGACACGGTTCTTCGGCCCGCTCTTGGCCACGAACAGTTGCGGCAGCGTCCGCGCCAGATGCTGGACGATCACCTGAGAAAAGCGCTTGACCGTGTCCCAGTCGTACTGTTTGCGCAGCGGCACGACCACGTGCAGGCCCTTGCCGCCGCTGGTCTTGAGCCACGCTTGCAGTCCGATTTCCTGCAGCAGTACGCGCACGAGGTCGGCCGCCTGCTGCATGGCGGGCCACTGCACGCCCTCGCCTGGGTCCAGATCGAACAGCATGCGATCCGGCTTGCCGATGGACGTCTTGACGGCGTTCCAGGTGTGGAACTCGACCACATTCATCTGCACTGCGGACAGGATGGCCTCGGCCGTGGGCACTTCGAGCAGCGGCGGGTGGTCCGGGTCGAGCTTGGCGGGCAACGACTTGACGCCCGGCATCGCGGCTTCAAGGTGCTTCTGGAAGAAGAACTCCCCCTGGATGCCGGCCGGCGCGCGCAGAAACGAGACGGGCCGTCCTTTCAGGTGTTCCAGCATCAGCGGCGCCACCAGGCCGTAATAGCGCGCCAGGTCCAGTTTGGTGAGCTTGGTGGAGGGATCGATGACGCGATCCGGATTGGTGAGCTTGCCGCCCTTGGCGCGGCTGCCCTTCGCCGCGGGCGCGACTTTCCTGGCGGGGTTGGCGGCGCCCGCATCGCCCTCGATATCTTTGACTGGCACCGCCTTCTCCCTGGGAATGGCCCGCACCGGCTTGTCTTGACGCAGCCCCCGGAAGACAGAATGACGGATGTGTCCGCCGCTCGTCCACTCGCCGAACGACACCTCGGCAATCAGCTCGGGCTTGACCCAGCGCACGCCGCCGGCGGCAGGCGCGTTCGTGACGGGCTTCTTGTCGGTCTCGATGGACGCCAGGCGCTTTTGCAGCGACACCAGGCTGGCGTCATCGAACCCCGTGCCGACCTTGCCGGCATAGCGCAGGCTGCCGTCCTGCTCGGTCACGGCAAGCAGCAGCGCCCCCAGGCCAGCGCGGCTGCCCTTGGGCGCCGTGTAGCCGACGATGGCAAACTCCTGGCGGCGCGCGCACTTGACCTTGACCCAGGTATCGCTGCGGCGCGGCACATAGGGCGATGACAGGCGCTTGGCCATGATGCCTTCCAGCCCCATCTTGCAGGCCGTCGCCACCAGACCCGCCGGCGCGGCTTCCAGTGCCTCGCTGAATCGCAGATGGTCGTCTTCGGTAGTGTCCATCAGTTGCTGCAGCAGCGCCCGGCGCACCGTGAGGGGTTCGTGGCGCAGGTCTCGCTTCCCGATGAAAGGAAGATCGAAGGCGTAGAAGACGATATCTTGCGTGCGCTCGCCATCGAAAGCGTTCTGCAGCGCCTGAAAATTGGGAATGCCCTCGCCGTCAAGCATCACGATTTCGCCATCCACCCACGCCCACTTTGCAGGCAAGGCCCGAAACGCCTCGACCAGATGGGGCAGCTTGGCGCTCAAGTCGTGGCCATTGCGGGTGTAGAGGCGCACATCGTCGCCTTCGATTCGCACCACTAGCCGGTAACCGTCGAATTTCATCTCGTACAGCCAGTCCTGCGCGTGCTGGGGCACGCCGTCCACCAGCGTGGCGAGCTGAGGTTTGAGCTGCGCCGGCAAGTCAGCTGCCACGCCGGGCAAGGCGTCTTGGCCGTCGACCGGGGAGTCAGGTTGGTCTTCGTGTTGGTCTTCGGCCTCGCGCAGCGGGACCACGCTGTCCGGCATTTCGTCCACCACGCTGAACTCCCGCTCGGACCGGGCGAACGCATCGCGGTCCTTGATCAGCAACCAGGGCGGCTGCTTGTCGCTCTCCTTGCCCTTTAAGCGGATCAGCGCCCACCGGCCCTGCATCTTGACGCCCTGCAGGTCGAACTTCAGATGCCCCTCCCGGTAGCCTTTGCGTGGGTCGCCCACCGGCATCCACTTGCCTTCGTCCCAGATGATGACCTTGCCCGCGCCGTACTGGCCTTCGGGAATCTGCCCCTCGAACTGGTTGTAGGCAATGGGATGGTCTTCCACCTGGACCGCCATGCGCTTGACGGCGGGATCGTAGCAAGGCCCCTTGGGCACCGCCCAGCTCTTCATGGCGCCGTCCAGTTCCAGGCGGAAGTCGTAATGCAGCCGGCTCGCCCAGTGCTTCTGGATGACGAAGGCACGCGCGTCCGCGTTGGCCTCGCCTCCGCCGGCCGGTTCCGATGTGACCTTGAAGTTGCGCTTTTCGCGATACTTCTTGAGCGAGTCGGCCATGGTCACGCCGCCTTGCGCGCTTTGCTTGCCGTCTTGGCGGCTGTCTTACCGGACGTCTTGCTGGCGCTGTTGGCGGATTTGGCCGTTGTCTTCTTGGCATCCGTCTTCCTGGCAGCCGTCTTTTTGGCCGCCTTTTTTGCGGTGCCGTTGCCGCCCTTGCCCGAAGATGACGCGGCCTTGGACGCGCCCTTGCCACCCTTCAGGCTGCGTTGCAGCAGCTCGGTCAGGTCGATGACGTTGTCGGCGTAGGTGGGCGACTCCTCCTGCGGCTCGATGACCGTCTCGGTCTTGCCGGCGCGCGCCTTCTTTTCCACCAGCGCCATCACGGCGGCCTTGAATTCGTCCTTGTACTGCTCGGGGTCCCATTCACCGGACATGTCCTGCACCAGCATCTTGGCCATCTTCAGCTCGCTGGCGCTGGGCGTCATGTTCTTCGCGCCGGCCTTGGGCAGATCCAGCCCTTCCACGGACTTGACCTCATCTCCCCAACGCATCAAGTTCAACACCAGCGCGTCGCCCGACGGGATCAGCGCGGCCAGATGCTGCTTCGTCTGGATCACGACCTTGGCGATACCGATCTTGCCGGTCTTGGCCAGCGTGTCGCGCAGCAAGGCGTACACCTTTTGCCCCTTGTTGATGGGCGCCACGTAATACGGACGCTCCAGGTACACGAAGGACACGTCCGCGGCGTCCACAAACTGCTGGATCTCGATGGTCTGCGTGGTCCTCGGATAGGCATCGGCAATTTCGTCGGGCGACACGATGACGTACTTGCCGTCCTCGTACTCCACACCCTTCACGATGTTGTCCTTGTCGATTTCCTTGCCGGTGCGCTTGTTGATCCGCTTGTAGCCCACCGGATCCATCGAGCGCTTGTCCAGCCAGTCAAAGTCCACGCCCGATTCGGTGGTGGCCGTGTGCAGGCCCACCGGGATGTGAACCAGACCGAAGGAAATGGCCCCTTTCCATATCGTTCTTGCTGCCATGACGGTTCTCCTGCGCCCCGGTCAGCCCAGACGCTTGACGATCCGGGCGACGCGGGCCACGCCCCCGGTGCCGCTAGCGGCGCGGCCAATCAAGGCGGTACCCGCGGCCGTGATCAACGTACGCCGCAGGATCGTGCGGCTGCGCATGCCCGACAGCATGAGCAAAACGCCCACGCCCAACACAATCAGATGTTCGCCCGGAAAATTCGGCCTGCGGGCATCGATGTCCTTGATCTGGCTCACCAGGGACGGCGACCGTGACGCCGGAAGGCGGGTGTCGGCAACGGGTTCAATCTGCATGAAGCCTCCTCGTGGCGTGGATGGACATGCGGCTCGGGGCGGTCAGCCCCAAGCCAGTTCACTCGGCGTACGGCTTACTTGGCGTACTTGAATTCAGGCAGCGCCTTGAGCGTGTCCTTGGTGGCGTCCGGCAACTGGAACTGATCGCCGGCCACTTGCATCTTGGACAGGGGAACCGTCACCAGGTGGTTGCCCACCCCCAGCAGGCCGCCCACCGACAGCACCGCATAAGGCGCCCAGTCGGGCGGGCCCAGGATCAGATCATCCACGGTGCCCATCTTTTCCTTATTGGCGTTGTAGACGGTGGCCCCGATGATCTTCGACGCGCGGTAGCCGGCGTCGACCTTGGCGACATCGACGCGCACTTCGGTCACCGATTGCGGCGCGCCCTGCGCCTGCGCGACAGAGGCGCCGCCTGCCGCGCCCACAAGGACGGCCAAACCCAACAGGGTGGTCTTTGCGATCATGATGGGATCTCCTCGGGGTCAGGATGAGCGCTGCGAGCCGGCGGGATCGGGATTGGATTCGGACGCATCCGACGGCTCCATATCCTCATTGCGGACTTCATTGCCCTGCGCGTTCTCGCTTGCGTCGGTAGGGTTGACCGGCTGGGCGCCGCTTTTGCCGTCAGTAGGCTTGACGGGCAGATCGTCCGGCGTGGACGTCGCTTCCACGGCGTTGTCCTGGGAAGATGCCTGCCCAACGGAATGTTGTGGTTCCATTTTCGTCACCTCGGGATGTGCTGCGGCCAGCGGAATCGTGGCCGGAAATCCAAACAGCAAATGTCGTGCCCGGACGATGCCCGCCGCCGCAGCCCTCCCATGTCCCAGCGCGTTGCGGCACCATAAAACCATTGGTAACGCGCTCCCAAATGGCCGCGAATCGGCAATATATTCACTTTACGGGCGGCGCCATGAGGCGCCTTCATTCGTGGCAGAGCTTTTCGGAGCGCGACGATGGCCGGCAAAAAAAAGCAGAAGGACACCCCCGAGGCGGCCGAAGAGGCCGGATTGTCCAAGAAGCAGTACGAAAAGGAATTGGCGCAGTTGCACGCCGAGCTGGTCAAGCTGCAGCAATGGGTGCAGGAGACGGGCGCCAAGGTGTGCATCGTGTTCGAAGGGCGTGACGGCGCTGGCAAAGGCGGCACGATCAAGGCCCTGACCGAGCGCGTCAGCCCCCGTGTTTTTCGCATCGTCGCCCTGCCCGCGCCGACCGAGCGCGAGAAGTCGCAGATGTACATGCAGCGTTACCTGCCCCACCTGCCTGCCGCCGGCGAAGTCGTGATCTTCGACCGCAGTTGGTACAACCGGGCGGGCGTGGAGCGTGTCATGGGATTCTGTACCCAGGCGCAGGTGGACGTTTTCCTGAAAGCCGTGCCGCTGGTGGAGCGGGTGATGATCGATTCGGGCATCCTGCTCTTCAAGTACTGGCTGGAAGTGAGCGAGGCGGAGCAGACGCGCCGACTCCAGTCGCGCATCAATGACCCGCGCAAGACCTGGAAGCTGACCAGGATGGATCTGGATTCGTACAGCCGCTGGTACGACTATTCCCGGGCGCGGGATGACATGTTCAAGGCGACGGACACGGCCATCTCGCCTTGGTATGTGTGCGGTTCCGATGACAAGAAGCGGGCGCGGCTCAATATCATCAGCCATTTGCTGGAACACATTCCCTACAAGGTTGGCCCGAAGGAAAAGATTGCGCTGCCCAAGCGGCAAAAGGCCAAGGGATACGAGCAACCGGAGCATCCGTTCCGGTTCGTGCCCGAAAAGTTCTGACGCAACCCGTCCTGAAGCGCGAAACGCCCCTTTCCCGGAGGATCAGCCATGGCAGCGCTGCTCATCAACCAAGTTGAAGAAACCACCACCGACGACGAGATCCGCGGCTTCCTGACAAAGTACGGGTTTCCATCGCCGGATCACGTCAAACGCGTGCCCAGCGAAGGCGACCGGCCCGCGGTGCTGGTGACCTTTACGGGCGCGACGGAATCGGAGCTGCAAGCCTTGCTGCCCCGAATCCATCAGGTATTTTGGAAAAACCATACCCTTTCGGCTTTGGTCATGCGGGCGCCGATCGAGTGACGGGCGCCCGAGGGTAGCGGCGCCCTGCCCCCGCGTCCTACCACGCGGTACGCGGACGGTAAGTCTCTTTTACATATTTCGCCAGTTCGGCCTCGACCGTCGACATCATGACGGCGGGCGGACGTTCCGGGTGCAAAAGCTGCTGCGCGGCAGCCAGGGTGCGCAACGCACAGCGTTCGCCGTTGGTCATCGGCTGGGGGGTGGACAAGGTGGGCGTGTACTTGAAAGCTTCCATGATGCTTCTCCATAAGACAAGGAATGACCCTCAGCCCCCCTTTCAGCAAGTAGCGTGCCCAACCCCCTGGGTCTTGTCAGTATCGGATACTGACCCGCGCCCAGACGCTGCGTCCGGGTTCGTTCACCGCCGTGCCGGCCGGATACCCGAAGCCGGCATTTCCGGCCAGATTCAGGTGCTCGCTGTAGGTCTTGTCGAACAGGTTGTCCACGCCCATGGACAGACGCACCTGCTTGTTGACCACGTAGCCCGCGTTGACCGAGAAGACGCCAAACCCGGCACTCGGACCGAAATCCTTGCCCACGACATTGCCTTCATTGAGCGCGTAGCGCTTTTGCGGCGCCACGATGCGCCAGAGGGCGCCGGCCGACCAGGTGCCATCGTCGTAGGCGGCGCTAAGCTTGGCCTCCAGCGGGGGAATCTGCGGCAGCGCCCGGCCGTCGCTGCGATTCTGGGCCCAAGCGTAGGCCAACGTTGCGCCCAGCTTCCAGCGCGGCGTCACGGCGTACGTTGTCCCGAACTCCCCGCCGAAGATGCGGGCGTCCACGTTGGTGGCCTGAGAGGTGGCGCCCATCATCCCGCCGGACGTGTAGTTGAAAAGAATGAAGTCATTCACGTAGCCGGCATACCCGGAGAACCAGGCATCAAGCGTCTCGGTCTTGTACTGCGCGCCGAAATCCAGCTGGGTGGTCTTTTCCGGCTTGAGGCCCTGGAAGGCGTTGACAGTACCGGCCGGCCCGCTCTTGGGCGAGAACAACTCCCAGTAGTCGGGAAACCGCTCGACGTGGCCCAGGCCGACGTACACCGTGGCGGGCAACGACGCCAGGTCCTTTTCATAGCGCAGAAAGCCGCTGGGCAGCGTGTCGTCGCGGCGCTCGCCCGCCGTGGGATTGGGCATGGGCATCATCTTGCCGCCCGTGGTCTGGCGGAAATCCTTGGCGGACGCCCAATCCACGCGGGCCCCGCCAATCACGCGGCTATCCGGCGCGGCGCGCCAGGTCAGCTCGCCAAAAACGCCCGTGTTGGAAAAATCTGCATCCTTGACCCAGGGTTGGCTGCGGTACGACACCATGTCCGTGCCGCTGCGAGCGCGGTGGCGGCTTTGCTGGAAGTCCATCCCTGCCTCCAGGTTCAAGGTCGGAGACAAGGTCCAGGTGCTGGCGACGCGCCCGCCCCAGGTGGCCCGGTCCACGTCCGAGGCCATGGCCATCGCCATGGCACTGGACGGATCGGGCGCGCGCAGCGTGTAGTTGTCCATGACGTGGTCGGCGTAGTTGTAATAGAGCTGCGCCTGAACCTGGTTCAGCACGTCGCCGAGGTTACGTTTTTCAAAACGGAGTCCAAAGCTTTCCCGCTTGAACTGCGAGCCGTCCATGCCGCGGCCGGCGTAGCGGGCCTCGCCATCGCCGGTGCCGGCGGTCAATTCATACAGCGTGTCCGCATCCGGCGTGAAGCCCAGCGAGACGTCCGCATTCCATTTGTCCCACCGCGACGGCACGGTGTTGCCGTCGCCATCCTTATAGTCCTGCGAATGCGAGTGGTTGGCGGTGAACCGGGTGTAGACCTTCTCGTTGCCGACAGTCAGGTCCGCCGTCTGGTCGTTGCGCCCGAACGAGCCGCCCGTCAGGCTGCCGGCAAAGCGCACGCCCGGCTCGGTGAACCGCGGCGTGTCGCGGTCGAACCGGATGGTGCCGGCCGATGCGCCCGGTCCCCATAGCACGGTCTGCGGTCCCTTGATGACGGTGAGCTGGTCGAAGTTCTCGGGGGAAATGTAGGAACTGGGTGCGTCCATGCGCGAGGGGCAAGCGCCAGGCATGGAGGTACCGTTGGTCAGGATGTTCAGGCGCGAGCCAAACATGCCGCGCAGCACCGGATCGCCGTTGGTGCCGCCGTTGCGGATGGCCGAAAATCCCGGAATGGTCTTGAGATAGTCGGTGCCGTCGCTGGCCGGCAGCGGTTGGCGCGGCAGCTTGGGATCGGTCGTGAAGGTCAGCGGCGCGCTGGGCGCCACGCCGGTGATGACGACAGGATCGAGCGTGGTCACGCCGTCCGAAGCGGATTGCGCCGCGGCGGGAAACGAGGCGGCCACGGCGGCGGCCAGGCAGGTCATGCGTAGAAATTGCTGTTGCTTGCACATATCGGAATCGGGTCCAACTTGGAATTGGGAGGTCGTGGCTTGCCGTCTTGTGCGCCAAGGCCGCGCACAGGCACGCCGCGGCGCCTGGCCCCAAGGATCGAGGGCCATGCCACGAGCGGACAGGCGGACAGGCGTCAGCGGTCGGCGCCGCGCCCGTCAGGGCTGGGCGGCGCAATGCAAGCCGAAAATGCGGAGAGAAATGCCGTCAGGCGGCGGATGGCGGCGCACGCGGCTGCTGCGGTAGCCGCGCGAGTGCACTGGAGAAGTGAGGAACGTGAGGGACTGGCCGCGCGTCAGGCTGGGCCAAGGCGGGCAGCAGCCATGCAAGCAGCCAGAGTCCGTGCAGCGACGCGCCGCCCAGCATGGCGCACCCGGCGACGCAGCAATGCGGCATGGCGCCGCTATGCTGCGCGGCGCCCGGGGTAGCGTCTTGAGTGAAGCCCGGGTTGGCGCCTTCCTGGCCAATGGTGACTACTCGCGGGCCGCTGGCTGTGCAGATGATGGTGGTGGCGCCGAAGACGGGGGATCCCCCTGCCCCCCCCGCCCCGCCGCCTCCCCCGCGCCC
>JAEYVD010000853.1 GCA_023432075.1 Pseudomonadota bacterium
AGAAGTCGCGGTATTCGTCGCCGTTGCGCAGCACGCCGTGCTGCACGATCACCACCGGGCGGTCCGGCGTGTAGCCGTAGGGGCGGTAGGTCTGCAGCTTGAACGGACGGTCGTAGTTGCGGTCCTCGTCCACGTACAGGATGGCGTTGCGGCCCGCATGGCCCATTTCGATGGCGATGCGGTCCACATTGGACATGTCGGAAGGTTTCATCAGGCGCTCGCTTCGTTCAGGTGGCAGGCCGACCAGTGGCCCGCCGAGATTTCTTTCAGGGCCGGCGCCACTTCACGGCAGCGCGGCATCGCGTGGGGACAACGGGGATTGAACGTGCAGCCGGACGGCGGATTCAGCGGCGACGGAATCTCGCCCTTGATCGGCGTGAACTTGCGGCCGCGGCGGGCCACGTCCGGCACCTCGGCCATCAGCGCCTGCGTGTACGGGTGGTTGGCGCGGGAGAAGATCTCGGCCGATGTCGAGATCTCGACGATCTTACCCAGATACATGATCGCGACGCGGTCCGAGATGTGCTTGACCACGCCCAGGTCGTGGCTGATGAACAGGTACGTGAAGCCGTGCTGCTCGCGCAGGTCCATGAACAGGTTGATCACCTGCGCCTGGATCGACACGTCCAGAGCGGCAACGGGCTCGTCACAGACCAGGAACTTGGGGGCCACCATCAGCGCGCGGGCGATGCCGATGCGCTGGCGCTGACCGCCCGAGATCTGATGCGGGAAGCGGTCGCGGTATTCCGTGGCGAGGCCCACTTCGGTCAGCGCCTGGTCGATGCGGGCGGGGATCTCGTTGGGAGGCGCCAGCTTGTGCACCTTCAGCGATTCGCCCAGGATCTGCCGCAGCCGCTGGCGCGGGTTCAACGACGCCTGCGGGTCCTGGAAGATCATCTGCACGCCCAGCGTGTACGCCAGCTTGTCGGCGCCGCGCAGGCGGTTGGCGTCCATGCCCTGGTACAGCAGCTCGCCTTCGGTCTGGCGGTGCAGGCCGGCCACGACGCGGCCCAGCGTGGACTTGCCGCAACCGGACTCGCCCACCAGGCCCACGACTTCGCCGCGCTTGATGGACAGGTCCACGCCGTTGACGGCGTACACGGTGCGGCGGTCGATGGGGCGGCCGGTCAGGGCGAGAATGCGTTGGGCCAGGTCAGGCCGCTGCTCGAAGCGCTTGTGGACGTTCTTGAGCTCGATGACGGGGGTATCGGCTTGGCTCATTGCTTACTGTGCCTCGCGGGCGATCGGCACGTAACAGCGATAGCTGCGCGAACCTTCGGTGGTGACGGAGGGGGCTTGCTCGGTGCAGCGCGTGACCGCGTGGGTGCAGCGCGGCCGGAACGCACAGCCCGCCGGACGGCCGGCCAGGCTGGGCGCCATGCCATTGATCTGGTGCAGGCGCGCGCCCGGCTGCGTGGCGCCCGGCATCGAGTCCAACAGGCCGCGGGTGTAGGGGTGGCGCGGCGCATCCAGCACCTGCTCGACCGGGCCGCTTTCGACGATGCGGCCGGCGTACATCACGGCCACGCGGTCGGCCAGCTCGGCCACCACGCCCAGATCGTGGGTGATCCAGATCAGCGCCGTGTTGTGCTCGCGGCAGATCTGCTGCATGCGGTAAAGGATCTGGCCCTGGATGGTCACGTCCAGCGCTGTGGTGGGCTCGTCGCAGATGATGAGGTCGGGCTTGTTCAGCATCGCGATGGCGATCGCCACGCGCTGGCGCATGCCGCCCGAGAACTCGTGCGGGTAGCTCTTCAGGCGCTTTTCCGGCGACGGGATGCCGACCATGGCCAGCGCCTCGCGGCAGCGCTCCTCGGCCTGGGCGCGCGGCACGTCCTCGTGCGTCAGGATCGCTTCCATCATCTGCTCGCCGATGCGCAGCACCGGGTTCAGCGTCATCAGCGGGTCCTGGAAGATCATGGCGATGCGGTTGCCGCGCAACTGGCGCATCTGCTCTTCGGACAGCTTGCGCAGGTCCGTGCCCTTGAACTTCACCTCGCCGTCGACGACTTCACCCGGCGGGTCGATAAGCCCCAGCAGCGAAAACCCCGTCACGGACTTGCCGGAACCGGATTCGCCCACCAGGCCCACGATCTCGCCACGGCGCACGGTCAGGTCGACGCCGTCGACCGCCAGCCACGCGCCGGCCTCGGTATGGAATGCAGTGCGCAGGCCGCGCACATCAAGAAGAATGTCGCTCATGCTCGGCGGGGGTCCAGGGCTTCACGCAGGCGGTCGCCCACGATGTTGATGGAAAGGATCAGCACCAGGAGCGCAATGCCCGGGAACAGGCTGATCCAGTAGTCGCCCGACAGCAGGTACTGGAAGCCGTTGGAGATCAACAGGCCCAGCGACGGTTCGGTGATCGGCACGCCAACGCCCAGGAACGACAGCGTCGCTTCCAGCGCGATCGCGGTGGCGATCTGGATGGTGGCGAACACCATCACCGGGCCCAGGCAGTTGGGCAGCAGGTGATACAGCATGATGCGCCAGGCCGGAAAGCCCAGGTTGGCGGCCGCCTCGACGTATTCCTTGCGGCGTTCCTGCAGGGCGCGGCTGCGCATGATGCGCGCGTAGTGCCCCCATTGCACAAGGACCAGCGCAAGAATCACCTTGTCGACCCCCCGGCCCAGCACCACCAGCAACACCAGCGCCACCAGAATGGTCGGAAAGCCCAGGATGAAGTCGACGATGCGCATCAGCACGGTGTCGACCCAGCCGCCCACGTAGGCGGCAACCAGGCCGATCGCGCCGCCGATGGCGGTGGCCAGCACGACGGCGGACAGGCCCACCATCAAGCTGATGCGCAGGCCATACAAGATGGCGCTGAGCATGTCGCGGCCCTGGTCGTCGGTGCCCAGCCAGGCGATGCTGCCGTCCATCAGCGCCTGGCGCGGCGCAAGCCGGCCGTCCATGAGCGACAGATTGGCGAGGTCATAGGGGTTCTGCGGCGCGAAGAACGGCGCGAAGACCACCAGGATCACCAGGACGGCCAGCGCGATGACGGAGCCGCGCACCGTCGGGCGCGCATGCAGTTTTTTCAGGATGGCGGCGCGCCGCGGCGTCTCGGCCAGGGGCTGGACGGTGCGGGTGCGGCCAGGATTCGGAGTATTAGCCATGGCGGATTATTGAGCGGGGGCCACGAGCTGCACGCGCGGGTCGAGCGCCGCGTACAGGATGTCCACAACCAGGTTGATGACGACAAAGATCAGCGTGACCAGCATCACGTACGCAACGACCACGGGACGGTCGAGCTGGTAGACGCTGTCGATCAGCAGCTTGCCCATGCCGGGCCACGCGAACACGGTTTCGGTGATGGTGGAGTAGGCGATGAGCGTGCCGAATTCCATGCCGATCACCGTGACCACGGGGATCAGGATGTTGCGCAGGATGTGGCGGCGCACGATGCGGCCCGGCTTCACGCCCTTGGCGCGCGCGAACTTTACGTAGTCCTGGCTGCGGGCCTCGACGACGCCCGAGGCGGTCATGCGCAGCACCAGCGCGATGTTGGCCAGCGCCAGGTTGATCGCCGGCATGATCAGGTGCGACCAGCCGTCGGCGGTCAGGATGGACAGGCGCACGCCCAGCACGTCGACCGTGTCGCCGCGGCCCGTGGCGGGCAGCCATCCCAGCCAGACCGCGAACAGCAGGATCAGCATCATGCCCTGCCAGAAGTTCGGCAGCGAAAAGCCCAGCACCGACGAGGCCATGATGCCGCGGCCTACGTACTCGTCGCGGTACAGGCCCGCGATCAGGCCCAGCGGAATGCCGATCACACAGGTCAGCATGATCGCGACGAACACCAGTTCGAACGTGGCCGGAATGCGCTGCACGATCAGTTCGATCGCGGGAATGCCGTGCACGAAGGAGGTGCCCAGGTCGCCATGCAGCGCGCGCCACAGGAACCCGGTGTACTGCTGCCACACGGGCAGATCCAGGCCCAGGCGGGCGATCATCGCCTCGCGCGCGGCCTGGCTGGCTTCGGGGCTGACCAGCAGCTCAATCGGGTCGCCCACGGCATACACCGCGAAGAAGACCACGACCGAAACGGCCAGCAGCACGAACAGACTCTGTATCAGTCTGCGTAGGATGAACAAGGCCACGTGATGATTTCCTTGGTGGGATCGGGGTTGGGGAAAAGCCGGGGTTATCGGGCGGGCCTGGCGGACAGGGCCCGGATATTCAAGTCAGGCCAGCCTGCACGCTAGGTGATCGGCTGCGCCAGGCGCACGACGGTCACGCCGGGCCGCAGGTTGGCGGTGGACGGCATGATGAGCACGCAGTTGTCGTAGGGCGTAGTGACGGGCTCGCCTTCCGACCAGCCGATGACGGTGCCGGCGCGGGGCAGCGTTTCCAGTCCCTTCCAGGGCTCGGCAAAACGGATGTCGGCGCTCTTGGCGGCGATGGCGTGCGTGACGCGCAGCGCGCGCTGCAGCGGCGCGCCGGGGGCGAACCAGGCGGCGGGGATGTCGCCGCGGTCCACCGTGCCGGCCTGCACCAGAAAGCGCGCCATCTGGTCGGCGGCCACGCCGCGCGCCTCGGGGGCGCCGTGAAAGCCGCATTCGATCAGGAGAGACCGCGTGCCGTTGTCGCCGGCTTCGCCGAAGCGGCCGAAATCGCGCATGCGCACGCCGGCGGCGTGGCCCGCGTCGGCAATGATGGTGGCGGGATTGCCCAGGGCGAGGGCCAGATCGATGTTGCGCTGTTCCAGGCCGGTCAGCTGCAGCGGCACGTCGGAATTGCTCATCGAGTGAAAGTCCAGCAGCCAGTCGGCCTGTTCCACCCACGGGCGCAGGGCTGCGGCACGGCGGCGTTCCTGCGAGGTCGGTACGGAAAGCTTGTCGTCGCTCCAGACACGGTTCATGTCTTCGTCCACGAAGCGCGCGGGGGCGTAGTTGCGCGCGTCGAACCGGTCGAACGCGGCCAGATTGCAGAACGCCAGCGTCAGCGTGCCGCGGCGCGGGCGCAGGCCGGCGGCAAGCAGGTCCTTCAGTGCCCAGGCGCCACAGAGTTCGTTGCCGTGGATCAGCGCGCTCAGCAGCACCCGCTTGCCCGGCGCGCCGGAATCGAAATGCCAGACGCCGGGCGTGTCAGTGTTGCCCACGCGCTCGGCCGACAGGTCCGGACAGGCCAGCAGGAAAGGACGCAGGGGAGACGGGGGCGCGGACGAAGACGGGGGCAAAGACGTGGGCATGGCAGTTCCGATGAAGCGAGACGATTGTATAGGGGATGAGGCGGCGGGCTGCGGGCCTTGGTGCGGCAACTGCGCCGCCCCAAGGCAAAACGGCTGCACGAGGCAGCCGTTTCTTCTTTACTCAGCCCTGCCTGCTCACTTCGCGTCGGGCTTGACCGACGTGGCCAGGGTGTACTGGTCGCGGCGGCCTTCGTACGAGATGCCCTTGCGGTACGCCCAGATGCTGCTTTCGAAGTGCAGCGGGATCAGCGGCACGTTGTCCAGGGCGATTTGAGTGGATTCCTGCAGCAGCTTTTCGCGCTTGGCGGGATCGACCGTCACGATGGCCTGCTTGTAGACCTTGTCGAAGTCGGCGTTCGAGAAGCCGCCGTAGTTGCTGGTGCCCAGGCTGACGGGCGAATCCAGCGTGGCGACCCACAGCTGGAACAGCGCCGAGGCCTCACCCGTTTCCGCCGGCCAGCCGCCCATCGAGAAGCTGAACTCGCGCTTGGCGCGCTTGGGGAAGTAGATGGAGGCGGTCATCGCGTCCACGTTGGTCTTGATGCCGACGCGCGACAGGTACTGGGCCACGGCCTGGGCAATCTGGCCGTCGTTGACGTAACGGTCGTTGGTGGACGACAGCGTCAGTTCAAAGCCGTTCGGATAGCCGGCTTCAGCCAGCAGCTTCTTGGCGCCTTCCGGGTCGTACTTGATTTCCGGGGCCTTGGGCAGCGCGCCGAACATGCCGTCGGGCATGTACTGGAAGGCCGGGGTGGCCATGCCGTCCATGATGCGGGCGGTGATGGTCTTGCGGTCGATGGCCATGTTGATGGCCTTACGCACGCGCAGGTCCTGCAGCGGGTTCTTGCCGTCGGCGCTCTTGACGAACGGGCTCGGATTGCGGCCCACGTCCGGCTGGAAGAACACCAGGCGGGTGGACGGCGTGGCCACGAAGCCGAACTTCGGATTGTCCTTCAGGCGCGGCAGGTCGCGGGCGGCGGGGTTTTCGATCATGTCGAAGTCGCCGGACAGAAGGCCGGTCAGGCGCGGGCCGGCCGAGGGCACCGGGACGAACTTCACTTCCTTCCAGTGCGGCTTCTCGCCCCAGTAGTTTTCATTGCGCACCAGCTCGATGCCGGTGCCCTTGACGTAGGACTTCAGCATGTAGGGGCCGGTGCCGATGGCGTCCTTGCCGTTGTTGAAGTCGACCACCGTGGGCCAGGCGCCCGTCACGCCGCAGCCCTTCTTGGGGTCATACGTGAGCTTGCCGTGCTCGACGATGCCGTTCCAGATGATCGGCAACGAGCGGGCCAGTTCGGCCGGCATCAGGGGGAATGGTTCACCCGTCTTGATGATGACGGTGTGCGCGTCCGGCGTCTGGACGTCGGTGATGCGCTTGGTCATGTCCATGTAGGACTGCGACACGTTGGTTTCGTTGTTCAGCGTCCGGCAGATCGTGAACAGCACGTCTTCGGAGGTGAACGGCTTGCCGTTGGAGAACTTGACGTCGTCGCGCAGCTTGAATTCCCAGGTCAGGTCGTCCAGGTTCTTCCAGGAAGTCGCAAGCTGGGGAATCAGCTTCATGTCGGCGCTGCGGCCCACCAGCGAGTTGTAGACGTGCGCGGAGAACGCGTCGTTCTGCGTCATCTTGTGATAGTGGGGGTCCGCCGAGGTGGGTTCGGCCGACAGGCCGATCTTCAGCGTCTGGGCTTGGGCGGCTGCCAAGGGGATGGCGGCGGCCACAAGGGCCAGGGTGGTGCGCAACTTCATGGTGACAACTCCGGATGGGGAACGAACCGGATCGTGCGGGCGGCCTCGCGTGCCTGGGGACGACTGCGTCGGCCGGGGGCGTGCGGAGAAATTGTCGCCAGGGCACGACGGCAAGGGGCCGATTATCGGTAGGGGGTTCGCGCGCTGTCAATGCGCAGCGGCGATCGAGGCGCTAGGGAAAACGCCGAGAGGGGGGAGGGAAAGAGGGCGTCGCGGGGCCTTTAGGGGCCGCCCGCGGCGCGATGGCGCCGGTGAGGGATCAGCGCCGATGCGTTGCGGCGGGCGCCGGGGCTTACCCGACGGGCGCTGCAACGTCAGCGCGCCAGGCTGATTCGCGGGAGATCTGTCGCGAAACAGCCTGGCGCGGCTGTTATTACCACTGCGATCCGGAGAAGCGCGAGCTGGCGGCGCGAGCCTTGTTCATCGATTCGTTCACTTCGTCGATGAAGGCAAAGACGGCGGCAACAGCGGCGGCTACGGATTGGCCAGCCTTCTTCAGGCTGGTCAGCGGGTGAGAATTCGGTTGGTTTTCGAGAGCGCCGCGGAGCAGGTCACGCTCCAGCGCGTCGGTCAGGCGGGCAGTGTTGTTCAGGGTCAGTTCGCTCATGGTTTGGCTCCAGTCCGTTTCGTCATGGGGTAAACCATTATAGGGATAACCCTAGGCAAATAGCAATGCCATTTTTAGGGAAAACCCTAGTATGTTGTAAAAATGTTTGCGGGGCATGGACTTAGCGCCCGTTGCGCAGGGCGCGGGCGGCGTCTGCCAGCTCTCCGGCGGTCAGGCCGATGGGGCCGACACCCTGGGCGACCAGCGCGTCAGCAGCGGCGCCGTGCAGCCAGACCGCGCCTTGCACCGCCTGGTCCAACGGCAGTTTTTGGGCGATCAGGGAACCCAGCATGCCGGCCAATACGTCCCCAGTTCCGGCGGTGGCCAGGCCCGGGTTGCCGCTGGTGTTGACGTGAAGGCCGCCATCGGGGGCGCACACGACGGTGCCGGCGCCCTTCAGGACGATCCAGGCCCGGAAGCGCTGCGCCAATTGGCGGGCGGCGGCGGGGCGGTCGCGTTGGATCTCGGGCGTGCCGATGCCCAGCAGGCGGGCGGCTTCGGCGGGGTGTGGGGTCAGCACGACGGGGCCGGCGCCCCAATTAGGGTGGATGTCGCCCCGGGCCAGCAGGTTCAGGCCGTCGGCGTCCAGCACCAGCGGGGCCTCGCGCCGCAAAACGAACAATTCCGACAGCGCGTTCGCCGCCAGCGGGCTTGTGCCGATTCCGCAGCCGGCGACCCAGGCGGTGACGCCCCAGTCTTCTTCCAGCAGCGAGCGGAAGTCGCGCAGCATCAGTTCGGGTTGTAGGGGGTCGCAGGGCAAGGGCAGCGTGTCCTGGACAAAGCCCACCAGCACCTTGCCGGCGCCGGTCTTCAAGGCGGCTCGGGCGGCAAGCAGCGCCGCACCCGTCATGCCGGCGCCACCGCCCACCACCCCCACGGTGCCGAAGCTGCCCTTGTGCGTATCCTGCGCGCGGGGGGCGAACAGGGCGGGCAGCGCGGCGCGGTCGATGGGGATGGCGGGGGTGTTCATGGGGTGAGGCTCCGGGGGGAAATCGTCATGGCGGGTCGGCCGTATCCACTATAGTGCGCAAAAACGCGGCCGCCTCGGGCGGGGCGCGAACCACCAAGAGACGACCCGGAGCAGACAATGACCGACATTACGCTGGAACACTATTCGGCCTACGAATCGCTGAAGCTGCGCCGCCACCCCGGCGGCGTGCTGGAATTGATCATGGGGACCAAGGGCGGCGTGCCGGGCAAGTTGTCCACCGCCGATGACCGCATGCACCGCGAACTGGCCGACATCTGGCGCGACATTGACACCGATCCCGATACGCGAGTGGTGGTGATCCGCGGCGAGGGCAAGGGGTTCTCGGGCGGTGGCGACCTGGAGCTGGTGCAGCAGATGGCGGACGACTTCGACGTGCGCACCCGCGTCTGGCGCGAGGCGCGCGACCTGGTCTACAACATCATCAATTGCAGCAAGCCGATCGTGTCCGCCATGCATGGCGCGGCGGTGGGGGCGGGCCTGGTGGCCGGTCTGCTGGCCGACATTTCCATCGCGGCGCGCGACGCCCGCATCATCGACGGCCACACCCGCCTGGGCGTCACGGCGGGGGACCACGCCGCCATTGTCTGGCCGCTGCTGTGCGGCATGGCCAAGGCCAAGTACTACCTGATGCTGTGCGAGACGGTGTCGGGCGAGGAAGCCGAGCGCATTGGTCTGGTATCGCTCTGCGTGGACGAGGCCGAGTTGATCGGCAAGGCGTTCGAGGTGGCCAACAAGCTGGCGGCCGGGTCGCAGACGGCGATCCGCTGGACCAAATATTCGCTGAACAACTGGCTGCGGATGGCGGGGCCGACCTTCGACACCTCGCTGGCGCTGGAATTCATGGGCTTTGGCGGCCCGGACGTGCGCGAGGGCATCAATTCCCTGCGCGAACGCCGGACGCCGAATTTCCGGCCCGATTCGCCGTTCTGACTTACTTCTTGAAGAATTTCGCGAACGCCGCCTGCGCCTCTTCGGTCTGCAGGCGGGCGCGAAACTGCTGGGCTTCGTAGTCCAGCGTCTCCTGAATGGCCTGGCGGTCCGCCCGCTTCATCATCGCCTTGGTGAGCCGTAGCGCGGCGGGCGGCTGGCGCGCCAGATCCGCGGCGGTGGCCTGGGCCTCGGCCAGCGCCTGGCCCTTGGGCGTGGCCGACGTGGCCAGCCCGGCCTGTACCGCGTCGTGCGCCGTGAAGGCCTTGCCCTGCATCAGCCATTCCGCGGCCCGGCGGCCGGCCAGGCGCGGCATCAGCAGGCTGGACGCGCCTTCCGGGCACAAACCCAGGGCGACGAACGGCATGCGCAGGGTGGCGCCTTCGCCGATGTGGACAAAGTCGCAATGCTGCAGCAGCGTCACGCCGATGCCGATGGCGTAGCCCTCGACGGCGGCGATGACCGGCACGTCGGCGGTTGTCAGTGCGCGCAGGAAGGTCAGACCCGCGCTGTCGCCCGCGCCACGCTCGGCCTGAAAGTCGCGCAGGTCGTTGCCCGCCGTGAAGTGTTCGCCCGCGCCGGTCAGGATGACCGCAGACACCGCCACGTCGGCGCTTGCCAGCGAGATCTGTTCGGTCAGCGCCGCGTAGGTGGCGGTGTCGAGCGCATTGCGGCGGTCCTGCCGGTCGATCGTCAGCGTCAGGACGGCGCCGTCGCGCTGGACCTTCAGACCGGCGCTCATGCGTGCGGGGCCGCGGCCAGGCGGGCTTTCGCCTCGGCGTACTCGCGCCGCAGCGTGTCGACGATCTTGCGCGTGGGTTCGACGCTGGCGATGCCGCCCACGCCCTGGCCGGCGCCCCAGATGTCCTTCCAGGGCTTGACGCGGGTCGAGCCGAAATTGGACGCGCCGCTATCGGGCGCGGGCAGGTTGGCCGGGTCCAGGCCGGCAGCGGCAATGCTGGCCTTCAGGTAGTTGCCCGGGATGCCCGTGAAGAACGGCGTGTATAGGATGTCCGATGCGCTGGCCTCGACGATGGCGGCCTTGTAGCCGTCGCTGGCGTTGGCTTCCTCGCTGGCGATGAAGCGCGTGCCCATGTAGGCGAAGTCCGCGCCCATGGCCTGCGCGGCAAGTACATGCGCGCCCGAGGTGATGGCGCCCGACAGGATCAGCGGGCCGTCGTAAAAGCGGCGAACCTCGGAGATCAGTGCGAAGGGGCTCAGCGTGCCGGCGTGGCCGCCCGCGCCCGCGCACACCAGGATCAGGCCGTCCACGCCCGCTTCCAGCGCCTTTTCGGCGTGCCGGATCGTGGTCACGTCATGGAAAACCTTGCCGCCCCAATCGTGAACGCCCTTCACCAGGTCGCCGGGGGCGCGCAGGCTGGTGATGATGAGCGGCACGCGGTGGCTGGCGCACACGGCCAGGTCCGCGTCCAGCCGGTCGTTGGACTGGTGGATGATCTGGTTGACGGCAAACGGCGCAACGCGCTCGCCGGGGTGGGCTTCCCGGTGGGACGCCAGCCCCGCCTGGACTTCGTCGAGCCAGTCGGTCAAGAGCGTCTGCGGCCGCGCGTTCAGCGCGGGAAACGACCCCACGATGCCGCTCGTGCACTGGGCGATGACCAGCTTGGGGTTGGAGACGATGA
>JAEYVD010000862.1 GCA_023432075.1 Pseudomonadota bacterium
CCCAGCGCGCGCGCCTTCAGGCGCATGTTGATGTCCTTGGACACCAGCACGACCTCGCGCTGCGGGTATTTTTCCTGCAGGGCGCGCACCACGCCCAGGATCTGGTTGTCGGCCTTGCCCATCGGCAAGTCCGAGGGCAGGGTGCTGTGGATGGCCGTGGTCTGGAACATCAGGCGGCCCGTGGCATCCTTGTTGCCCAGCTTGGCCAGCTCAAGGCCTTCGTCCAGGTGCGTGGCGTCCTGCACCAGCGAATCGAGCGACCGGCTGACCTGACGCGCGTTGCGCGCGACTTCCGACATGCCCTTTTTCTGGTGGTCCAGTTCTTCCAGCGTCATCATCGGCAGGAAGATGTCGTGCTCTTCGAAGCGGAAGAGCGAACTGGGATCATGCAGCAGCACGTTCGTGTCCAGCACGAACAGCTTGCGAGGTTCATTCTGGGCGCGCGCCTTGCCGCGCTTGGCGGGGGCGGGCGCAGCCTTGGCCTGCTGGCGCGCCGGGGCGCGAGCGGCCGGCGCCGCGGGGGGCGGCGCCTGGTGAGCGGGCGACGGCGTGTGGGCCTTGCGTGCCGGCGCCGCCAGGCCTTCAAGTTCTGGCTGTACCAGCAGTTCGTCCTCGTCTTCGGCGAGGGCTGCCTGGGTGTTGGACCGCGCAGCGGCAGTCTTGGTGGTGCGGGCCTGCGCCCGGGCGGATTCGCCCGAGGGGAAGGTCAGGATGGCTGCGGGGCGGGTAGGCAACTTCGGAAGCGGCATATGCGTCACTCTCCTGTTTGGGCCGGCTATAGCGCCTGACGGGTTTCCTGTGCGGCTAACCGATACTTTTGGCGGCTTGCAGGACTTCCTTGGCGTGGCCCGGGACCTTCACCCCGCGCCACTCCTGCACCAGCACGCCATAGGCGTCGATCAAGAAGGTGCTGCGTTCGATGCCGCGCACCTGCTTTCCATACATGTTCTTCTGCTTGATGACGCCGAACAGATTGCAGACGGTTTCGTCGGCGTCGGAGATGAGAGGGAAAGGAAGCTCGTACTTGGCCTTGAAATTCTCGTGCGACTTCAGCGAGTCGCGCGAGATGCCGATCACGATCGCGCTGGCCGACAGGAAGTCGGCGTGCAGATCGCGGAAATCCTGGCTTTCGGTGGTGCAGCCGGGCGTGTTGTCCTTAGGGTAGAAATACAGGATCACGGCCCGCCCCTGGCATTGCTCGAGGCTGATGGGGCCGATCGTGCTTTCAGCGGTGAACAACGGGGCGGGTTTGCCTATGCTCGGCGTCATTAATTCGTGGCTCCGTGGGGAGGGATGAGGGCGACGACCACGCGCCGGCCTTCAGCCATCAGGATGTTGTAGGTGCGCGAGGCAGCGTGGGTGTCCATGGTTTCAACGCCGATGCCGATCGCCAAAAGGGGACGCAGCACGTCGGGACGCAGGAACTGTTGCTTGCCGCCGGTGCCCACCAGCAGGACTTCGGGGGCGTTGGCCGGGCGGCTGGGCGCGGCTTCCGGGGCATCCAGAAAATCCAGGGGATTGCGGGCGGGCTCGGACAATCCGGCTGCCAGGAGCAAGAGGGAGGAGGTAATGTCGGCCGTCGACTCAACAGGCCAGATGGTCACTTCGCCTTCGGGGCCGAAAGCGACCGAAGAGGAAAAACGTACCTGGTTGACCTCGATGTAGCCATCGCCATAGGCGGTGACAGTGTTTAGAGCGGCCGTCGCAGGATCGGTATGCAGCTTCAATAAAAACTCCGGCTTTACGTGCTTGATAATAGCGCATCGGACACGCCGCATGTTGCAACGTATCCACGGGGAAAAAGGGGCTTTTTTGCCCCATTTGCCGCCAAGGCGTCGTTGCGCTAGATTACAGGGTTTTGCTGCGCTGCAATCGTGAGCTGGCGCGGCTCAGAGCCCCTTTCCCCTTCGCGCGACCGCGCCCTGGTCTTTTTGCCTTTTCGCCCCTAAGGATTCCCATCATGAGGAAGTTCTCTCGCATCGAGCGTTTGCCCCCGTACGTTTTCAACATTACCGGCGAGCTCAAGATGGCGGCGCGTCGGCGCGGCGAAGACATCATCGACATGTCGATGGGCAATCCGGATGGGGCAACGCCCAAGCACATCGTCGACAAGATGGTGGAGGCGACTACGCGTCCCACCACCCACGGCTATTCGGTGTCCAAGGGCATTCCGCGCCTGCGCAAGGCGATCTGCGACTGGTACCAGCGCCGCTACGCGGTCGAGTTCGATCCTGACTCCGAGGCCATCGTCACCATCGGGTCCAAGGAAGGCCTGGCGCACCTGATGCTGGCCACGCTGGACCGCGGCGACACCGTGCTGGTGCCCAATCCCAGCTACCCGATTCACATTTACGGCGCGGTCATCGCGGGCGCCAACATCCGTTCCGTGCGAATGACGCCGGGCGTGGACTTCTTCGAGGAACTGGAACGCGCCGTGCGCGAATCCATCCCGAAGCCCAAGATGATGGTGCTGGGCTTTCCCAGCAACCCGACCGCCCAATGCGTGGACCTGTCGTTCTTCGAGCGCGTGGTGGCGCTTGCCAAGGAACACGACATCCTCGTCGTGCATGACCTCGCCTACGCCGACATCACGTTCGATGGCTACGTGGCGCCGTCCATCATGCAGGTGCCCGGCGCGCGCGACGTCGCGGTCGAGTTCTTCACGATGAGCAAGAGCTACAACATGGCCGGCTGGCGCATCGGCTACATGGTCGGCAACCGCGAGCTGGTGAACGCGCTGGCTCGCATCAAGAGCTATCACGACTACGGTACGTTCACGCCGATCCAGGTGGCGTCCATCGCTGCACTGGACGGCCCGCAGGACTGCGTGAGCGAAATCGTGGCGCAGTACCAGAGCCGCCGCGATGTGCTCGTGCGCGGCCTGCATGAAGCAGGTTGGAATGTGGAGATTCCCAAGGCGTCCATGTACATCTGGGCGCAGATCCCCGAACCCTACCGGGCGATGGGCTCTTTGGAATTTGCCAAGCGTGTCCTGTCGGATGCGAAAGTGGCCGTGTCCCCCGGGATCGGCTTCGGCGAGTATGGCGACGAATACGTGCGCTTCGCGCTTATCGAAAACGAGCAGCGCACGCGTCAAGCGGTGCGCGGCATCAAAGATATGTTCCGCAAGGACGGACTGCTGAAGTGATGGACGCCCACCCCCGCAGCGCTGCGCGCTTCCCCCTCTGAGGGGGCATGCCTGCGGACCGGCGGAGCCGGATCCGCGGCATCGCGATCGGGTGGCAACAGCTTCATGCACAGGATTATGGAGAAGTGAAATGAATTCCCCTCAACGCCCGCCCGCAGAGGGCGGCGCGATGAAACCCATGAAGGTGGGTCTGCTTGGTCTTGGCGTGGTTGGCGGCGGCACGTGGACCGTGCTGTCCCGCAACGCCGAGGAAATCGCCCGCCGCGCTGGCCGCCGCATTGAAGTCACCCGAGCCGCCGTGCGCGACGTGGAGAAGGCGCGTGCCCGCGTGGGAGACTCCCTCCTGGTCGACACCGATGTGCGCGCGCTGGTGCGCGATCCCGACATCGACATCGTCGTGGAACTGATCGGCGGCGACACGCTGGCGCGCGAGCTGGTGCTCGAAGCCATCGCCAACGGCAAGCATGTGGTCACGGCCAACAAGGCCTTGCTGGCCAAGCATGGCAACGAGATCTTCGCCGCCGCGTCGGAACGTGGCGTGATGGTGAACTTCGAGGCCGCGGTCGCGGGCGGCATCCCGATCATCAAGGCGATCCGCGAAGGCCTGACCGCCAACCGCATCCAGTGGGTGGCCGGCATCATCAACGGCACCACCAATTTCATCCTGTCCGAAATGCGCTCGCGCGGCCTGCCGTTTGCCGATGTGTTGGCGGAAGCCCAACGCCTGGGCTACGCCGAAGCCGACCCCACGTTCGACGTGGAAGGCGTGGACGCGGCTCACAAGCTGACGCTGCTGGCCTCGCTGGCATTCGGCGTGCCGGTGCAATTCGACCGCGCCCACATCGAAGGCATCTCGCAACTGGCCGCCGAAGACATCCAACACGCCGAGCGCCTGGGCTATCGCATCAAGCTGCTGGGCATCACCAAGCGCCGCCCCGACGGCATCGAGCTGCGCGTGCATCCGGCGCTGGTGCCGTCCGAGCGCCTGCTGGCCAACGTCGAAGGCGCGATGAACGCGGTGCTGGTCAAGGGCGACGCCGTCGGCCCGACGCTGTACTACGGGCAGGGCGCGGGCGAAGAGCCCACCGCCTCGGCCGTCGTGGCCGACCTGGTCGACGTGACGCGCCTGCACACCGCCGATCCGGGCAACCGCGTGCCGCACCTGGCCTTCCAGCCGGATGCCATGTCGGACACGCCGATCCTGCCGATCGAACAGGTCAGCACGTCGTACTACCTGCGTCTGCGAGTCGACGATCAGCCCGGCGTGCTGGCGGACATCGCCCGCATCCTGGCCGACCGCGGCATTTCCATCGGTTCGATGATCCAGCAGCCGTCGCACATCGGCGGCGCCGACATCATCTTCCTCACGCACGAGGCCGTCGAAGGCAACGTCAACCAGGCCATCGAACGCATCGAGTCGCTGCCGTTCGTGCGGTCCAAGGTGACGCGCCTGCGCGTGGAGAACCTGACGTGATCGGGGGCGCCCGGTGCATCGTGGAGCAATTGACATGAAATACATCTCTACGCGCGGCGGCATGGCCCCGCTGGAATTTTCCGACATCCTGCTCGAAGGCCTGGCGCCCGACGGCGGGCTGGCGGTGCCGCAGACGCTGCCGCAGGTTTCCGCGGAAACGCTGGAATCCTGGCGCGGCCTGTCGTATGCCGACCTGGCCTTCGAAGTGCTGTCGCTGTTCGCCACGGACATTCCCGCGGACGACCTGCGCCGCCTGACCCGGGCCGCCTACACGCCGCAGATCTTCAACAGCGAGGACATCGTTCCGCTGCGTCCGCTCGATGGCGGGCTGTCGCTGCTGGGCCTGTCGGAAGGTCCGACGCTGGCGTTCAAGGACATGGCCATGCAGTTCCTGGGCCAGGTCTTTGAGTACGTGCTTTCCAAGCGCGGCACCACGCTGAACATCGTGGGCGCCACCTCCGGCGACACGGGCTCGGCCGCTGAATATGCGCTGCGCGGCAAGCAGGGCGTGGCAGTGTTCATGTTGTCGCCCCACGGCCGCATGAGCGCCTTCCAGCGCGCGCAGATGTACTCGCTGCAAGACGAGAACATCCACAACATCGCCGTGCGTGGGGTCTTCGACGAAGCCCAGGACATCGTCAAGGCGCTGGCGGGCGATCTGGCCTTCAAGACGAAGTACCGTCTTGGCGCGGTCAATTCGATCAACTGGGCGCGTATCGCCGCCCAGGTCGTCTACTACTTCCACGGTTGGCTGCGCGCCACCGAGCGCGCGGGACAGCAAGTGTCGTTCGCCGTGCCGTCGGGCAATTTCGGCAACATCCTGTCGGGCCACATTGCCCGCAGCATGGGCCTGCCCATCCGCCGCCTCGTGCTCGCCACGAACGAGAACAACGTGCTGGAGGAGTTTTTCCGCACCGGCGTGTATCGTCCTCGCGGGGCCGCGCAGACGTACGCGACGTCCAGCCCGTCGATGGACATTTCGCGCGCCTCCAACTTCGAGCGTTTCGTGTTCGACCTGACGGGCCGCGATAGCGGCCGTGTGAAGGAATTGTGGACGACGATGGCGCGCGACGGCGCGTTTGACCTGTCCGACATGAAGGACCAGTTCGAGTCGCGTTATGGCTTCGTATCGGGCGCCAGCTCGCATTCGGACCGCCTGGCTACGATCCGCGCCGTCTACGACGCCACCGGCGTGCTGGTCGACCCGCACACCGCCGACGGTGTGAAGGTCGCACGCGAATTCGTCGAGCCCGGTGTTCCCATGCTCGTGCTGGAAACCGCGCTGCCCGCCAAGTTCTCCGAGACCATCGAGGAAGCGCTTGGCCGTCCCGCCACGCCGCCGGGCAATCTCGCGGACCTGGAATCGCTGCCCCAACGCGTCGAAGTCATGGACTGCAACGAGGCATCCGTACGCCGTTTCATCGAGGCCCACGCCAAGGTGTAAGCGCGATTGCCGCTTGTATACGGTTGCAACCCCTCCCAGGCATGCCCTGCGAGGGGTTTTTCATTATTGGGGTCGGGGACGATTACGTTCTTACGCATTTTGCCGACAACCCGACACGATTTCGGGGATCGATTCGGATAGAGTGAAATCACCTATTCAACACTCGGAGAACACAACCATGAAGCTGAAGACCATGACGTTGGCCCTGGTGATGACCGGCGTTGGTGTGCTGGCCGGATGCTCGTCGCCCTCGGTTATTCACCAACGCGACGGATCTTCGACCGTAGCGCCCGACGAGCCCGAATACGACAAGAAGTCGGGCATGTATGAATACGAACAGAACGGCAAGAAGATGCAGATCAACAAGGACGACGTGAAGTCCATCGAAGAGGTCAAGTAACGCAGATCTTGCTTGCCTGAACCCCGAAAAAAAGCCCCCGGCCATATTGACCGGGGGCTTTTGCATGGGCGCGCCGAATGGGCGCCGGGTATCTTACTTGCCCGCGTCCTCGGCGTGATAGCGGCCCACGCGCTCGACTTCGTTCTTGGAACCGAGGATGACGCTGACGCGCTGGTGCAGCGTGTCAGGCTGGATATCCATGATGCGCTCGACGCCATTGATGGCCGCGCCGCCGGCCTGTTCGATCAGGAAGCTCATGGGATTGGCTTCGTACATCAGGCGCAGCTTGCCGGCCTTGCCCGGCTCGCGCGCATCCCACGGGTACATGAAGATGCCGCCGCGAGTCAGGATGCGATGCACGTCCGCCACCATCGAGGCGATCCAGCGCATGTTGAAATCCTTGCCGAGCGGGCCGGTCGAGCCGGCCAGGCAGTCGTCGATGTAGCGCTTGACCGGGGCAGCCCAGTGGCGCTTGTTCGACATGTTGATGGCGAATTCCTTGGTGTCTTCCGGCACGCGGATGTTCTCGTGCGTGAGCACCCACGAGCCCATTTCGCGATCCAGCGTGAAGCCCACGACGCCGTTGCCGATGGTCAGCACAAGCATCGTCTGCGGACCGTACACCGCGTAACCGGCCACCACCTGCTTGTTGCCCGGTTGCAGGAAGTCCGCTTCGCAGACGGGGGCGCCCGACACGTCGTGCGGCGCATGCAGCACCGAGAAGATGGTGCCGATGGAGACGTTCACGTCGATGTTCGACGAGCCATCGAGCGGATCGAACAGCAGCAGGTATTCGCCCTTGGGGTAGCGGTTCGGGATCAGATGGATGGTTTCCATCTCTTCCGACGCCATGGCCGCCAGGTGGCCGCCCCATTCATTGGCTTCCAGCAGGATCTCGTTGGAGAGCACGTCGAGCTTCTTTTGGACCTCGCCCTGGACATTCTCGCTTTCCAGGCTGCCCAGAACGCCGCCCAGCGCGCCCTTGCTGACTGCGTGGCTGATGGCCTTGCACGCGCGCGCCACGACTTCGATGAGCAGGCGCACTTCCGGCGCCAGGGCTTGGGCGGAGCGTTGCTGCTCCACCAGGTATTGAGTGAGTGTTTTACGTTTCAAAAGGATCTCCCTATGCAGCGAATTCTAAAGCCTTGGATACGATTTCCTGGACGTTGCGCGACAGGCCGTCGTGCTGGCGCACCTTTTCAAGCGCGGCCTGCATGGGGGCACGCAGCGCCGGGACGAAGCGAGACCAGTTGTCGAGCGCACGCGCCAGCCGCGCGGCGATCTCCGGATTGAGCGCGTCCAATGCCAGCACCTGCTCCGCCCAGAACGTGTAGCCCGAGCCGTCCGGCTGGTGCATGCCGCGGGCATTGTTGAGGCAGAACTGGAAGATCAGCGCGCGGGCGCGGTTCGGGTTGCGCAGCGTGAATGCCGGGTGCTGCATCAGCTCGCGGGCGGTCTGCACCGTGGTCGAGCGGGCGGTGGCCTGCAGCGCGAACCACTTGTCCACCACCAGCGGATTGGCGCTCCATTTGGTGTAGAAAGCGGCCAGCGCCTCTTTCGGGTAGTCGCCTTGCCCGAAGTTGATCAAGGCGGCCAGCGCGGCCATGCTGTCGGTCATGTTGCCGGCGGTGGCGTACTGCGCTTCGGCAAGGCGCTGGGCTTCGGGTTCGCCAGCGGCCATCAGGTGACTGAGCGCCAGGTTCTTCAATGCGCGCATGCCGGCGGGAATCGGCGCGGGGCTATATTCGCCCGGTGTCTGGTTCTGGTCGAAGGCGCGGCGGAATTCGGCATGGAGCTGACGGCCGAGTTCGGCGCGAAGGAAATCGCGCGCCACGGCCAGGGCAGGCGGATCGACCCGTTGCATGCGCTCGGCCAGCGTCTTCTCCGAAGGCAGCGCCAATGCGCGCGCACGGTACGCGGCGTCCAGGGCGGGATCGGTCAGCAACGCGCGCCAGGCTTCAAGGAAGGCGGCGTCGGCCTGCAGCGGGCGGCCCGCCTGGCTGGCGTCGGCCAATGCAAGAATCTGGCGGGTGGCCAGTTCCTGGCCGGCTTCCCAGCGTGCGAACGGATTGCCATCGTGCGCGGACAGCAGCGCCAGTTCCTCGTTGGACCAGTCGTAGTCCACGATGACCGGCGCCGAGAAGTCGCGCAGCAGCGAGGGCACGGGGCGGTCGGCGATATCTTCGAACACCCATTGCTGGCTTTGCGTGGTCAGTTCCAGCAGGGCGGTGTCCACGACCGCGCCGTCCTGACGCAGCGGCAGCGCGTTGCCTTCACGGTCCAGCAAGCCGATCGCAAACGGAATGTGAAAGGGCGCTTTCACGTAGTCGGGGCCGGCCTTCTTTTCAACGCCGACCGGCGGGCAGGCCTGGGTAAGCGTCACCGTGCAGCGGCGGGTGGCCGCGTCGTGGTCGAGCCTGACCGTGACGCGCGGCGTGCCGGCCTGCCGGTACCAACGGCGGAACACGGACAGGTCGCGTCCCGGGTGCTGCTTGACGTAGACGGATTCCATCGCGGCGACGAAGTCGTCGCACGTGACGGCCTGGCCGTCGTGGCGGCGGAAGTATTCGTCCATGCCTTCGCGGAACCCGGCCTCGCCCAGCAG
>JAEYVD010000011.1 GCA_023432075.1 Pseudomonadota bacterium
CGCTGATCGAGGTCTATTTCGACCCAGGCCAGAAGGGTTTCGTCATCCGCCAGTTCGGTGCGGATTTCATCCCGCCAGCGGGCAGGAAATGCGTCGGCAAGGCCGGAAAGCAGGTTTGGTTTTTTCATTGGAACGCATACCGGGCCAGGACTCTGCCCTACTAGGCGGCAACCGGTTCGACGCCTGAGGCGGCAAACGTGTCCCTTCCTTACAACACAACGAGTTCACGCCATGAAGGCGTCGTATAGTATCAGCCGATTTTTCTAATTAGGAACATCTGGGATCCCCCACTCGTTGGCATTATTCTTAAGGCGCAACCCCAATAAAATCGCGGTCTTGCATAGGGGCGTCCGCGCGTGCCAACCTGCTTCTCGAGCGAATTAAAACATGAAAAAGAAAGACATTGAATTTATCGATGTCGTGGCTTTGCGCGGCCCGAACATTTGGACGTATCGTCCGGTCCTTGAAGCATGGGTGGATATCGGCGAACTGGAGGACTACCCCTCCAACACGATTCCCGGATTTTATGAGCGCCTGAGCGAATGGCTGCCGACCCTGATCGAGCACCGGTGCAGCCCCGGCGTGCGAGGCGGCTTCCTGGCCCGCCTGAAAGAAGGCACCTGGCCCGGCCACATTCTCGAGCACGTCACGCTTGAACTGCAGAACCTGGCGGGCCTGCGCGGCGGCTTTGGCAAGGCGCGCGAAACCTCCAAGCGCGGCGTCTATAAAGTCGTGGTGCGCGCCTGGCAGGAACAGGTCACCCGCACCGCGCTGAACGAAGCGCGCGACCTCGTCATGGCCGCCATCGAGGACCGACCGTTCGATGTGCCCGCCACCGTCGCCAAGCTGCGCAGCCTGGTCGACCGCCACTGCCTCGGTCCCAGCACCGCGTGCATCGTGGATGCGGCCGACGACCGCGACATTCCGTATATCCGCCTTTTTGAGGGCAACCTCGTCCAGTTCGGCTACGGCTCCGCGCAGCGCCGCATCTGGACGGCCGAGACCGATCGCACCAGCGCCATCGCGGAAGGCATCTCGCGCGACAAGGACCTGACCAAGGAACTGCTGTCGACCTGCGGCGTGCCGGTGCCCGAAGGGCGCCTGGTCGACAGCGAGGAAGACGCCTGGGACGCCGCCGAAGACATCGGTCTGCCCGTGGTGGTCAAGCCTTACGACGGCAACCATGGCCGTGGTGTCTTCACCAACCTGACGACTCGCGAGGAAGTGGTGTCGGCCTACCGCGTCGCCGTGGACGAAGGCAGCGGCGTCATCGTCGAACGCTTCGTGCTGGGCAACGAACACCGCCTGCTGGTGGTGGGCAACCGCATGGTCGCCGCCGCGGCCGGCGAGCCGGCGTGGGTCACGGGCGACGGCAAGTCCACCATCATCGAGCTCATCGACAGCCAGATCAACACCGACCCGCGCCGCGGCCGCACCGAGAACCATCCGCTCAATTTTGTGCGCCTGGATTCCGCCGCCCGTCTGGAAATCGCGCGCCAGGGCCTGACCGAAGACAGCGTTCCGCCGGACGGCCAGCGCGTGCTGGTGCAGCGCAGCGGCAACGTCGCCTTCGATGTGACCGACCGCGTCCACCCCAGCGTTGCGGCCACCGTGACGCTCGCCGCTCGCATTGTTGGCCTGGACATCGCCGGCGTGGATCTGGTGGCCGAAGACATCACGCGCCCGCTGGACGAACAGCGCGGCGCCATCGTCGAAGTCAACGCCGGCCCCGGCCTCTTGATGCACCTGAAGCCCGCCGATGGCACGCCGCGTCCCGTGGGGCGCGCCATCGTCGATCACCTCTTCCCCGAAGGCGAGGCTGGCCGCATTCCCATCGTCGGCGTGACCGGCACCAACGGCAAGACCGTCGTCGCCCGCCTGGTGGCGCGACTCTTGCACCTGTCGGGCAAGCGCACCGGCCTGGCGTGCAGCGAAGGTCTGTATCTGGACCGCCGCCTGGTGCAAAAGGGCGACCGCGCCGACTTCGCGTCGGGCACGCGCCTTCTGATGAACCGCAACGTGGACGCCGCCGTCATCGAGAACGACAGCGGCGTGATCCTGGGCCAAGGCCTGGCCTACGACCGCTGCCAGGTCGGCGTGGTCACCAACATCGATGACGGCGACCATCTCGGCGACTTCGACATCAACGAAACCGAGCGCCTGTTCAACGTGTTCCGCACGCAGGTCGACGTGGTCCTGCCCGATGGCGTGGCCGTGCTGAACGCACGCGATCCGCGCGTGGTCGAAATGGCCGAACTGTGCGACGGTTCCGTGATCTTCTTTGGCATCGACCCCGCCCTGCCCGCCATCGTGCAGCACCTGGCCCAGGATGGGCGCGCGGTGTTCGTGCGCGATGGCAGCATCGTGCTGGCCCGCGGCAGCCATGAGGAACGCCTGGCCGACGTCGCCGCCATCCCGCTGACGCACGGCGGCCGCGTGGCCTTCCAGGTCGAGAACGTGCTGGCGGCCGTGGGGTCGGCCTGGGCGCTGGACATTCCCGTTGAACTGATCCGCGCCGGCATCGAGACCTTCGACATCGACCAGGCCGACGCTCCGTGGCAGTTCACGCTGTTCGAGCGCAACGGCGCCACCGTGGTCGTGGACGACGTGCACAACGCGTCGGCGCTGCGTCCGCTGATCGCCGCCGTCGAGCAGTTTCCTTCTGCCAAGCGCGCCGCGGTCTACTCGGCCGGCGCGGACCGCCGCGATGCGGACCTGATCGAGCAAGGCAAGCTGCTGGGCGACGCGTTCGACCGCGTGGTCCTTTACGACGACGCGACGGTGCGCAGCAAGCGACCCGACGGCGAGGCGCGCGCGCTGCTGCGCCAGGGCCTGGCGCAGGGCAGCCGCGTCAAGGACATCCAGGAAGAGCCTGACCACGGCAAGGCCATCGCCAGCGTGCTCGATGGCATCGGAAGCGGCGACTTCG
>JAEYVD010000039.1 GCA_023432075.1 Pseudomonadota bacterium
GCCGTCATCATCGGCGCCATCGTCTACCGCTTCTTCATCGCCCTGGCGCTCAATAGCGATTTCATCGGCCTGAAGGCGCAGGACCTGAACCTCGTCACCGCGGTGCTCGTCACGATCGCCCTGGTCATCCCCATGCTCAAGCGCCGCCTGGTCGGCAAGAAGGGGCGCTGATATGTTGTCCGCAAAAGACCTGAAAATCACCTTCAACGCGGGGACGCCCATCGAGACCCGCGCGCTGCGCGGCCTGACGCTGGAAATCCCGTCGGGCCAGTTCGTGACCGTGATCGGTTCCAACGGTGCGGGCAAGTCCACGTTCCTGAACGCCGTGTCGGGCGACCTGCCGGTTGATTCCGGCCGCATCGACATCAATGGCGTGGACGTGACGCGCCAGCCCGTGTGGGCGCGCGCTGGCAGCGTGGCCCGCGTGTTCCAGGACCCCATGGCGGGCACCTGCGAAGACCTGACCATCGAGGAAAACATGGCGCTGGCGCAGATGCGCGGCGCATCGCGCGGCTACAGCCGCGCCGTGAAGGCCTCGATGAAAGCCGGCTTCCGCGAGCGTCTGGCCACATTGGGGCTGGGCCTGGAAAACCGCCTGACCGACCGCATCGGCCTGTTGTCCGGCGGCCAGCGTCAGGCGGTCAGCCTCTTGATGGCGGCGCTGCAACCGTCGCGCATCCTGCTGCTGGACGAGCACACCGCCGCGCTCGACCCGCGCACCGCGGACTTCGTGCTGCAACTGACGGCGCGCATTGTGGCCGAAAACAAGCTCACCACCATGATGGTCACGCACAGCATGCGCCAGGCGCTGGACGTCGGCGACCGCACGGTCATGCTGCACCAGGGCCAGGTGGTGCTGGACGTGTCCGGCGACGAACGCCGCGGCATGGACGTGCCGGACCTGCTTGCCATGTTCGAGCGGGTGCGGGGCGAGAAACTGTCGGACGACGCCCTGTTGCTGGGCTGATGGCGAAGAAAACGCGGTCTGCAAGGACCGCGTTTTTTTTTCGCCTCGAATTTTTCCCGGACTGTTGCCCAGCACAGGGCCGGACCTCTGCTACCATCGCCGGCTCTTGAAAAACGATAAGCAGAGCAGCAGCGATGGAAGTCAGCCAGGCGTCGATTGACGGCATGTACAGCAAGATGGCGCAGAACGGTTGGGATACGTTCGGCCGCTTGAAATGGAGCTATTGCTTCATGGCCTCGCAGGAACACGCGCTGGAACTGATCTTCCGCAAGATCGCCGACAGCAAGTACCAATTGGAAAGCCTCGAACAGGCCGATGACGAAGACGGCGGCTGGACGATGTGCGTGAGCATGGTCGAGATCCTGCCCGCGGACAAGCTCTTCCGGCGCTGCGACGCCTTCAATGACCTGGCCGACGAGTACGGCGCGCTGTTTGACGGCTGGGACGTGGCACAGGTGGCGTAAACGCTAGATGAAGCGGCTGGGCCGGAAGGCCGGATGGCGCGCCGCGGCGCTGCCGTCCACCATCTGATCCGCCAGAATCCTCGCGGTGCCCGGCGCGGTGCTGAACCCGATGTGCTGGTGTCCCAGCGCCAGCCACAGGCCGGGATGACGCGGCGCCTCGCCGATCATCGGGCGGCTGTCGGGCAGGGTGGGGCGGCGGCCCAGCCAGGCGGCCGCGTCCAGCCGGTCGCCCAGCGGGAAAGCCTCACGCGCGCGCTGTTCGGCCAGCGCAAGCTGATCCGGCCGCGCGGGCGCGTCGCAGGCATCCAGCTCGACGCCCGTGGACAGGCGCAGCCCGCGCGCCATCGGCGATAGCACGTAGCCGCCGCCCGTGTCGTAAACGGGTCGCGTCACGCGCGCGCCTTCGCGGCCGCTGTAGTGCATGTGATAGCCGCGTTCAAACGCCATCGGCAGGTCGATGCCGGTGGTCTTCAAGAGCGCCTTGGACCACGGACCCAGCGCCACCACGAGCCGGCCGGCCGACAGGGATTCGGACGCCGTCGCGCCGTTCACGATCCACGACGCGCCATCGCGGCGGATGCCGCGGGCATCCAGCCGGCGGAATTCGCCGCCTTCGCGCCGGTAGAGATCGGCGTAGGCGGCCACGACCTCGTGCGGATCGTCGACCGAATACGACCCCTGGATCCACAACGCCCGGTGAAAGATCGGCGACAGCGCGGGCTCGGCCTCGGCCAGTGCCGCAGGGTCCAGTTCCTGCGTGGGCACGTCATACTGCGCGAATGTGCGGCGCGCCAGCGCGCCGGCCTGCCACGCCTGCGCCGAGCGATACAGGAAGATCCATCCGGTGTCGCGCAGCCGATGGCGCGCGCCGCTTTGGTCCAGCAGCTTCAGGTGCTCGGGCGCGGATAGCCGGATCAGGCCGTCCAGCGCCCGCGCGGTTTCCTGGAAGACGGCCGGCCGCGCGCTCATCAGAAAGCGCGCCGCCCAGCCCAGGTTCGCCGCCAGATACGGCCAGCGGTAGCGGAACTGGACGGTGTCGTTCTTCAAGAGGCGCGGCAGTTGCTTCCATAGCCCCGGGTGATTGAAGGGCATCAAGGAACTGCGGGCCAGCACGCCGGCGTTGCCCAGCGACGTTTCCATGCCCGGTTCCTGGCGGTCGACAAGCGTGACCGTCATGCCGCGCCGGCGCAGTTCCAACGCGCAGCAGACGCCGACGATGCCCGCGCCCAGCACGATGACGTGATTGCCCATGTCGTTTTTCATCCTTGTTGGTGGTGCCCCAGAATACGCCCCGCTGCCTTAACGCCCCACCAGGAGGCCTCTTCGAAGACCGAATAGCCCGACAGGTCGGCGTGCGCAAACAGCACCGGGCCATCCACCGCGCGCAGCGCGGCCAGGCCCGGATTGGACAGGTAGCCGCAGACCGGCGAGGCCATCGCGTGGCCGCGCACCGTGATTTCAAGCTGGCGGGCGTTGCGCCAGAATTCCTTGCCGTACGCCGCCACCAGATCCGCCGCGGCGGTGTCGCGCAGGTCTTGCGGGCTGGCGCGCGTGAGCCAGTCGCGCGCCGCTTGCGGCGTCTGGCCGCTTAGCGCGTGATACGCCGTGAACACGCTGCGCGGCGTGCGCGCCACCCGCAGCAGCTGGTGCGTGGACACGACATAACCCAGCGCCTGGCCTTCGTAGACCACGTTGTCCCAAGACAGGGGCTCGCCGGGGGCTTCGAGCGGGTAGCCGTCCATGACGAAGTTCGACACCATCCAGGCCGCGTGCGGCGCGGTGTGCACGGCCGGGTCGTAGCCATACGCCCGCAGGTCGGGCAGCAGGCGCTGCGCGACGAAGATCGGCATGGCGCACACCGTGCGGCGCGTCTGCACGGCATAGGCGCTGGCGGTGCCGTCCGGCGAGTCCTTCACGCACAGGACCCGCGGGCCGGCGGGCAGCTCGTCGATGCGCATCGCCGCGCCTTGCAGCAGCCAGCCGGTGTGGCCGAGCTTTTGCGTGATGGCGTCCCGCATGCGGTCGGTCAGCGTTGCCAGCCCGCCCGGCCACGTCAGCACGGCGCCTTCGCCGGCGTTGGCGGCATGGCCGTCGCGGCTGGCAAAGTAGTGCAGGCCGGCCCACGCCGACACCTCGTCGTGCCGCGCGCCGTAGTCGTCGCGGCAGCAGTAGT
>JAEYVD010000089.1 GCA_023432075.1 Pseudomonadota bacterium
TCATTTTTTGACAAGCCCTTCGAAATCCGCCATAATTTCGGGCTTCGGTCGGGTTGTTAGCTCAGTCGGTAGAGCAGCGGACTTTTAATCCGTTGGTCGCGAGTTCGAGTCTCGCACAACCCACCACTCCAATTCGCGCAAGCATCAAATCGAACGCCGCTATATCGTTAGCGGCGTTTTTGTTGGTGCCAAATGTTGGTGCCAAATATTTGGGCCAAATATTTGGGCCAAATACAAAAACGCCGCTATCGACATAGCGGCGTTTTGCTTTGCCTGGGGTTCGTGTTCGGCTTAGTACCGCCAGGTCATATGGACGGAACCGGCGTTTTCCCGGTTGCCGCCGCCGAACTGGCCGCTGTAGTTCAGGCCGATGGTTGCATTGCGCGTGAGCGCGGTTTCGACGCCGAGTTCGGCCAGTGCTGCATCGCGTGCGATGGGGGCGCCGGCCACGGTGAAGGCCTGGCCGCCATCGAAGGACATGGTGCTTTGAGGCTGCACGTCGCCAAAGGCGTGGCGCCAGCCCAATGTGGCTTGCAGGCGTCCTTCGGTCTGTCCCACCGTAAAGTTCATCAGCCCGCGCAAGCCTAGCGTGGACGCGGTTTGCTTGTTGCTGTCGCTGTGTCCGTTCAAGGCCGCCGATCCGCCGGATTCCGAGAAGCTACGGTTGCGCGTATCGCTCCAGGACAGCCCGGCGAAGGGCTCGATGCTGACGCGTTCGGACACGGGCAGGGCATAGCCGAGTTCGGCAAACAACTGGGTGGTGCTCGCGCCGTAGTCGGCCGTCAGCGTCTGGGACACGCCGGAAACGCTGGCGCGGCGTTCGGTGGAGATGTCGTGCCAGGTGTAGGACGTACCAGCCATCAGGTTCAACTTGCCGGGGCCGACCTCGAACACCTTGCCGCCAAACACCGCGGCGCTGTAGCCGGCAATGTCCGCCTGGGACGAACGGTCGTCCACGCGAATCTTGCTGTCGGTAAAGCCCAGGGCGCCGCCCAGGCGCCAGCCGCCGCCCAAGGCGTGGTCGACGCCGGCGAAGACGCCGCCGGTGTTTTGGCGCACTTGCGCGGAATCGCCATTGCCCTTCCAGGTCTGCCAGTTGCCGATGACTTCGGCCCAGGCGGGCTGCGCATTGGAGGAAGGCAGGGCTGACGCGGACGGGGTGCCGCCAAGTTGCGCGGTCGGCGCGCCTGCGCGCATGCCAGCGCCCAGGTTGGCGCGCAGGTAGGCGAGGGGCACCGCGCGCACCGAGTTGTTCAGACCTGTCAGGGTGGAGGTGACGCTGGCATGCGCTTCGCCGGACAGGCTGTTGAAGGCCGCGGCCGTGGCGCCTTCAGGCAGCGTCAGGATGTATTCGTGCAGCGGGTTGCCGGCGGGCAGACTGTCCAGGGCGCTGGCCACGGCGCGCTGGTTGCCGGTTTGCGCTACGTCGGCGAAGGCGATGGGGCGAGTGGGCGTATCGGGGACGCTGGGCGTGCCCGGGGTTACGAGTACCTGCTTGCGGCCAAGCTGCATCAGGACGTTCTGGCCGTCGTAGCGCAGGGCCGGATCCAGGAAGGCGTAGTTGGACGAGACGCTATTGAACTGCCCGTTGACCGTACCCGCGCTGAGGATGGTGTATTCGCGCCGGGTCTGGAACCCGCCGTCCGGCCCGACATGCACCGCCGAGCCCGCCAGGTTTGCCGTGCCGCTGACAACGACTCGGCTGCTTGCCGACGATTGGGGATCGGCCGTTACCTGATAGACCGAACCTGGCGAGAACGTCAGGTCGCCCGCGACGTTGAGGGTGGTGCCAGCCGCCCCAGGGGCCAGCGTGGCGCCGTTTTGCAGCGTGGTCGTGCCGACCGTTCCCGAGCCGCGCAGGGATGCACCGCTGGCGACATTCAGGGTGCCGCCCAGGGCGCCGTTGACCGTCAGGGCGCCGCCAAGCACGTTGGTTTGTCCGCTGAAGCCGCTGGAATCGCCGGTCAAGGTGGTTGAGCCCGCCAGCATGTCGATGGTGCCCATGCCCGGCGAGAGGGAGCTGATGCCCGGCGCGAAGACGTAATTCGAGCTCGTGTGGTTGAAGACCAGCTGGCCTGTCCCGTTGCCAAAGCGCACGCCAAGCGCGGCCTGCACGACACCGGGCGCCGCGGCAGCGTCGCTGGCGGCGGCGCCAATATTCAAGGTGCCGACCGATGCTGCCGCATCGGCGATTCGGACCCGGTTCGCGGTTTCAAGGGTGGCGCCGTTGGACAAGGTGGCGGTGCCGGTGCCTTGATAGCCCACGAGGAAGGCGCTGGAGGTCCTGAGCCGGGTTTGGGGGCCGTCCGCGACGAGGGTGCCTTCGCTGCCCGCGTTGAATCCGGCGACAACCTGGAAGGCGTCGACCAGTGCGCCGTCCGTTGCGGACAAATGGCCCTTTGAACCCGTATTCAGGCCCAGGGAAATAAAGTCGGTCAACGATGAGAACTGGGAGCCGGCGCCGGAAACCAGAAGTTTGCCATCGCCGCCCGTGTACATGCCCACGTAGGTTCGGCTTCCGGCCGAGGCCGTGGCGCCGCCTTTGATGTCCAGTGTGCCCGTGCCGCGCGAGCCGACCGTCATGCTGCCGCTTGCCTGCAGCGAAGCGCCAGCGCCAATGATCTCGACCGTACCCGTCGAACCCGCGCTATTGGCCATGAGCAGGCCGGTGATTTGCGCCGTGCCTCTGTCGGAAATCGTGACGACACTGGTGCCGTTGTCGCTGACGGTGAGCTGCCCGGCCTGCACGGCGCTGCCAGCGCCCGTGATGTTCAGGATGCCGTAGGATCCAACGTGCGAGCCCAGCGAGACGGTCGTCACTGCGATGGCTTTGCCGCCACCGGTTACGTTCAATGTGCCCGTGCCAAAAAAGCCGACATTGAAGGCGTTCGCGTTCCACTGAGAGCCCACGCCGTTAATGGTGGCCATGCCGGACTGAAATTCGGACGTGCCGGGCGTGAAACCATTCGTGGAGTTGCTGATGATGGCGGTATCGCTGGTCAACTGGCCGCCATTTCGCACGGTGAGCGATGGACCGCCAACCGCGCCAAGAAACACGACGCCCGCCTGGGCGGTGCTGTTGTCGATAACCGCCGAGTTTGGCGTCACGCTATTGATGAATAGATAGCCGGTCGAGCCTGGAAGCGATGCCGACGACCAGTTTTGCGCGTCTTGCCAGTCTCCGCTCTGCGTGCCGTTCCAAGTGATGTTCTGCGCAATCGCAGGCGCGGCGCCCAAGGTCAGCATGCCGGACCCGGACAGACCAAGCGCTTGCAAGGCAAGGACAATCGCCCTTTTTTTCAGTTTTTTTTGTGGCATTTCGCGTTTCAGAAGTGACTTTTGCTGAGGCGGAATGGCGCAAATCTTAAAAAAGCCATGGCGCGCGTGAAGAGCAATCGGAGATGTGGGGAGGGCCTTGATGCTTGAGAAGCCTGCGCGTTGGGGCGCGCGCAATCGATCTTACGGATTGCTGAAAAAGACAAAGCCCAAAAAAACGCGGGTGTCGGCGCCTATATTTCGCGTTAAGGTGCGGCCCCATTTTTGGTCCCGAGGCCGCGGTCTTCCGTTTTCCAGGAGCATCGCGTATAACTTCCGAACGATATGTGCAGCGCAACATCGCGCATGTCGCCGTCACACCGATCGCAAGCTCACCCCCAGCCTCCCCCAAGGAGTTCCGCCGTGGCCCGATCCAAAGCGTCTGCGACTGCCCGCGATCCCCTGTTGATCGATCTTGCCCTGCAGGGAGGAGGCGCGCACGGCGCATTCACCTGGGGTGTGCTGGACCGGTTGCTGCAAGAGTCCTGGCTTGGCATCGACGGTATCTCCGGCACGTCGGCCGGCGCCATGAATGCCGCCGTGCTGGTGCTGGGTCATGCACGCGGGGGCGCGGAGGGCGCCCGCGCCGCGCTCGAGGACTTCTGGCGCCGCGTGTCCGACGCCGCCCTCTTCAGTCCCTTTCGCCGCAGTCCGCTCGACATCCTGATGGGGTCTTGGTCGCTGGACAATTCCCCCATGTTTATCGCCTTCGATCTGGCGTCGCGGGTGTTTTCCCCCTATGACCTCAGCGGGTCGGGGGCCAATCCCCTAGCCGCCATCCTGCAGGAAGTCATCGACTTCGACGAACTGGCGCGCGCGCCCATTCATCTGTTCATCACCGCGACGAACGCGCGCACCGGCCGTGGCCGGGTGTTCAAGAATGCCGAGGTCAACGCCGACGTGTTGCTGGCGTCAGCGTGCCTGCCCACCCTGTTTCGCGCCGTCATGATCGACGGCGATCCGTATTGGGACGGCGGCTACAGCGGCAATCCCACCATCACGCCGCTGGTGCGGGACTGCCAGTCGCACGACACGATTCTGGTGCAGATCAATCCGGTGGAACGGTCCGGGTTGCCCAGCAGCGCCCGCGAGATCATGAACCGCCTGAACGAAGTCACGTTCAACGCGTCGCTGCTCAAGGAATTGCGCATGATCGCGCTGCTGCGCCAGGTGGCCGACCCTGGCAATGGCGAGGGCAAGATGTGGGCGCAGATGCGAATACACCGGATCTCGTCGGACCTGATGGTGGAGCTGGGGTACTCATCCAAGCTCAATGCCGAATGGCCGTTCCTGTGCATGCTGCGCGACGAGGGCAGGAAGGCGGCCGAGCGCTTTCTGGCCGAACATGGCGGCGACCTGGGCAAGCGGTCGTCATTGGATATAGATGAATTGCTGGGCGAGGTCTGATCATGGGACTGTTCGGCATTCTGCTGGCGCTGGTACTGCTGATCGGGCTGGCCTATCGCGGCTGGAGCATCCTGCTGCTGGCGCCGGCCGCGGCCATGGTGACGGCTGCCGCGGCGGGGGAACCGCTGCTGGCGCACTGGACGCAGACCTTCATGGGGGGCGCCGCCGGTTTCGTCGCCCAGTTCTTCCCCTTGTTTCTGTTGGGGGCGCTGTTTGGCAAGCTGATGGCCGACAGCGGCTCGGTCACGGCGATCGCCGACGCGATGACACGCAAGCTGGGCGCGCGGCGCGCCATCCTGGCCGTGGTGCTGGCCGGCGCCATCGTGACGTACGGCGGCGTCAGCCTGTTCGTGGCGTTTTTCGTGCTGGCGCCCATGGCGCATGCGCTGTTCCGGTCGGCCGGCATTCCGGTGCGCCTGATGCCGGCGGCCATCCTGCTTGGCACGTCCACCTTCACGATGTCCGCACTGCCGGGCACGCCAGCCGTGCAGAACGCCATTCCCATGCCGTTCTTTGCGACCACGCCGTTCGCGGCGCCGGGGCTGGGGATCATCGCCAGTGCAATCATGCTGGGCTTCGGGCTGTGGTGGCTGAGCCGCGCGGAAGCCGCCGCGCGGCGCTCGGGCGAGGGCTACGTGGCCCCCGCCGGCATGGCCACCGACGTGGCCGACGACGTGCTGGTGCGCGAGCGTGCCACGGTCGCGCGCGAGTTCGATCCGGCTGAAATGCAACATGGCCAGCGCAGCCCGGACGCGCCCTCGGCGCTGGTGGCGGCGGCGCCGCTGGTGGTGGTGATCCTGGTGAACCTGCTTATGACGCTGTTCGTCCTGCCGCGCATGGACACCGCGTGGCTTGGCGAGGCGCGCTGGGGCGGGACAAGCCTGGCCGCAGTGGGCGGCGTCTGGTCGGTGATCACCGCGTTGCTGGCCGCGATCGTGGTGCTGGTGGTGTTGAATTTCCGGCGCCTGCCGTCGCTGCGCGACACGATGGACGCCGGCGTGAACGCGTCTGCGCTTCCGCTCTTGAGCGTCGCGAGCCTGGTGGGATTCGGCGCGGTGGTCGCTTCGCTGCCGTCGTTTGCGGCGGTGCGCGACTGGGTGCTGTCGATCGAGGGCGGGCCGCTGGTGTCGCTGGCCGTGGCCACCAACGTGCTGGCGGCCTTGACCGGGTCGGCGTCTGGCGGCCTGACCATCGCCCTGCAATCGCTGGCCGGCACCTACATGGAGCTGGCGCAGACTTTGGGCATCGATCCGGCGCTGATGCACCGCGTGTCCGTGATCGGCGCGGGCACGCTGGACAGCCTGCCGCACAACGGCGCCGTGGTGACCCTGCTGGCGGTGTGCGGGTCGAACCATCGGGATGGCTACATGAATATCGTCGTCGTGGGCATCGTGGGGCCCATCATCGGGCTGGCGGCGGTCATCGCGCTGGGCAGCGCGCTGGGATCGTTCTGACGAGGCGCCGTCAGGATAGCGTGCGCGCGGGCAGCGCCGCCGACAGGTCGTTCAGGCTCAGGCCGCAGCACCGCGCCCGTTCGGCCAGCGTTTCGCTCTGCGCCAGGGCGCGGCTGCTTTCGTCCAGCAGCACGTCCAGCTGCTCTTGCGGTGTGGCGGCCATCGCCCATGCCCGGTCTGAAAAGCGCACGGCAAACTGGTCCACGCAGGATTTGCAGATGGCCGCGCCGTTCTGCTCGAGCAGCGGCGCGCCCTGCGCGAGCGTCGATTGGCAAAACAGACAGGCGAGGGCGTGGTTCATGCGTCGGGCGGCCAGGACGAGAGTTGGCAAAAACGGCCACGGAAACGGCGGGCCTGTCATTGAACAACGGCCGCGCACGCCCAGTCTTAAATCGCGGGGTTTGGCGCCTTAATCGACATTGAAGCCGCCCGGCCCCGCGTGCCCAAGCAATTCCCGAGCGCATTGGACTGCTTCTGCCGGTGTCGCCACCGCCAGGAACGGCAGGCCGAAGGCGCGGGCCATCTTTTCGCCGCGCTTGCGCAGCTTGTGCAGGGCCTGGGCATCGCGTTCGACCGCGATGAACGCCCGGCAGCGCGCCCGCAGGCGGGGCATGTTGGCCGTCTGCCACTCGATCATCGCCTTGCGGTCGTCGTGCGCGGCCTCATGGCGCGTGTCGGGCACCACCATGACGAACGTGCGCGGGTTCTCCACCAGCAGCTCCATTTCCCGGATCCACGCGGCCGAATAGCCGAGCGGCGCGCCGCCGTGCCGGGCCATCACGATGGGAAACTGCGACAGGTCGTGAAAGAAGAATTGGTCGTGGTTCATTCGAAGGCTCCGTGGGGCAGCAGGGCAGGGTCGTCCTTGGCGCAGCCGCAGCTGCCGTAAAGCACGAGACTGTAGGAATTCAGTTCAAAGCCGCAGCGCCGCGCGATCTTCCTGACCAATTGCGCCATGGCGGGATCGCTGGATTCCCGGATCTGGCCGCACCGCGTGCAGACCAGGTGGTCGTGATGTCCCTTGTCGTTCAGTTCGAACACGTTGGTGTGCGAATCGAGCTGGGTGCGCTTGAGCAGGCCGGCGTGCTCCAGTTGCGTGATCACCCGGTACACCGTGGCAAGGCCAATATTGCTGTGGTCCGAGATGAGGCGGCGGTAGATGTCCGCGGCGCTCATGTGCTCGTCCGCGTGGCGGTGGAAGATGTCCAGGATCTTCATCCGCGGAAAGGTGGCTTTGATGCCGGCGTCGCGCAGCCGTGTGTGGTCCATGAAATTTCTCCCTTCGGGGGCTGATACCCGATTGATGAGAATGATGTACATTTTCAAATGGACCCGCTAACGGGAATCCGTCAACCTGTACCTCAAACCTGCCAACCATGCTTGAAGCGGCTGCCGCCCCCGCTCTGCCCGACGTCTTGCTGACGCCGTTCAGCTTGCGCCGGCGTCGGGAATCCAAAGGCATTTCGGTGCCCGCGCACGTCCATGCCGAGGGCATGCTGGTGCTGGTGCACGAGGGGCTCGTCATGGTGCAGTCGGGCGATCGCGTGCTGACGGTGCTGCCGGGCAGCCTGGGCTGGATCCCGCCCGGCGTGCGGCATGGCGCGCGCTGGTTCGGCGAGGCGCGCGGCTCATTCCTGCATGTGCATCCCGGCATATGCGCACGCTTGCCCCCGCATTGCCGGGCGTGGCCCTCGTCCCGGCTGATCGAGGCGCTGGTCGAGCGCTTCATCGAGGGCTCGCCGCGCGAAACCCCGGCGGCCTATCAGGCACAACTCTTTGACGTGCTGCTGGAGGAGCTGAGGCAGCGCGGCGCCGAGGCGACCGTGCCGCTGCCGATGCCGGCCGATCCGCGCCTGCAGGACCTGGCCAACACGCTTCTGGATACGCCGGACGACACGGCGGGCATCGACGAATGGGCGCACCGGCTGAACATGTCTTCTCGCACCCTGATGCGGCGCTTTCGCCAGGAGACCGGCGTGACGTTGGGGCAGTGGCGTCAGCAGGCCAGGCTGCTGCGGGCGTTGGAAATGCTGTTCCGGGGCGGCTCCGTCACGCAGGCGGCGCTGTCGGTGGGATACGAAAGCACCAGCGCGTTCATCGGGAGCTTTCGCACGGCCTTCGGCATGACGCCCACGCGCTATCTGGCGGATCGCGCCTAGAGAGTGACCGCGAAGGGGGCGCCGCGGCGACCTTCAGGCGGCGGCGGGCTGGTCCGGATGCAGCGGGCCCTGCGGGTCGTTTTCGGCGTCGGGCCGCGGCGGCACGGGAGCCAGACCCAATCCCAGGCGCAGGCGCTGGCAATCCGGATTGGGCGATCCGTCCGGCATCCAGATGTCGAACTCGCGGCATGGCGTGGGCCGGTCTTCGTAGATGTCGCAGTGAATGCCGGGCTTGCCCAGTTCTCCGCGCAGCGAGATGCAGCGCCCGCCGCCCATCTCCGTACCCTTCATGCAGGCGCGCAGGGGGCTCATCTGCGTGACCAGTTCCAGCGGCACCTGGCCGCCGTTTTCGCCGGCCAGTTCACCGACGTAAAAGGACACGCGAAAGTGCGCGCAACACGCACCGCAGTCCAGGCAGGGATTGGCCGACGGGTCGTCGCCGGCCAGCACGGTAGGCGACACGAAGGTAACGAGGGAAGTCAGTGGCAGGGACATGGGGCAAGGTCCGGAATGGCCTGTCCGGCTACCCGTCTTGGCGCATGCCGGGCCTGCGATGCGCCGCCCGCCGTGCTGATCCGACGGTGCGCGCGGCACTGGCCGGCGCCGAATCAAGGCCGGAAATATTATCTGGATTTGCGTTGCGGCCGCTACGACTTTTTTCAGGGACGTTGCTGGAGTAGCATCGGTAGCCCGTCAGCCGTAAGGAGCGATCTCTTGTCCGCCAAAACCGATTTTCCCGATGGCCTTGCCCGTTGCGGCTGGGTGGACACGTCCACCGAATACATGGCCTATCACGACACCGAATGGGGCCGCCCGGAAGGCGACGATCGCGCGCTGTTCGAACAGCTCTGCCTGGAAGGTTTTCAGTCCGGGCTCAGCTGGCGCACCATCCTGAACAAGCGCGAGGCCTTCCGCCGCGGCTTCGCCAACTTCGATCCGGCCAGGCTTGCTACCTTCGGTGAACAGGAAGTCCAGGCGCTACTGGCTGATCCGGGCATCGTGCGCCATCGCGGCAAGATCGAAGCCATGATCAACAACTCTGCCCGCGCGCTGGAAATGATCGACCGCGAAGGGTCCTTGGCCGCGTATTTCTGGCGCTTCGAAGCGCCGCCTTCCAAGGTGTCCACCTACGGCGCCTCGACCTCCGAACAGTCCGAAGCCCTGTCCAAGTCGCTCAAGAAACTTGGCTGGAAATTCGTGGGGCCGACCACGGTGTACGCCTTCATGCAGTCCGTGGGCATGGTCAATGACCACAGCCCCGGCTGCCATTGCCATGCGCTCGTCGAGAAAAAGCGCAAGGCGTTTGTTCGGCCGGGTGGCCGGTCAGCCTAAGGCGCCGTCTGCACCGGCGCCTGCGTGGGCAAGCTGTAGCGCCCCTCGCGGTAGGCCCAGCTCGGCCACAACGCGTGGGCCAGCGCCTCGGTTGCCAGTTCGGCGTTCAGCGGCGCGGGCGCGTAGTCCTCGGGGGCCGTGTAGCGGTACTGCACCGGGGGCTTGTTGGGCGCCAGCACCAGCAGGTCGTCTCCCTTCAGATACCCATAGGTGCTGTCGTACTGCATGATGGCGCGTCCGGGCGTGCTGCGCGTCAGGTCGTGGCCGATCATCGGGTGCTCGGTATCCACGCCAATCAGCGACAGCAGGGTGGGCGGCAGGTCGATCTGGCTGATGATGCGGTCGTCGCGCCGCGCCTCGATGCCGGCGCCCAGGATCACGGCAGGAATGTGGAAGTGGCGCACCGGCACCAGGCTGGCGCCGAACACGCGCGAGTCATGGTCCGCCGCCACCAGGAAGACCGTGTTTTCCCAATACGGAGACGCCTTGGCGCGTTCGAAGAACCGGCCCAGCGCCCAGTCGGCGTAGCGCACCGTGTTCTCGACGGTGGCAGGGTTGCCGTCGGTTTCGATGCGGCCCGCCGGGTACTCCCAAGGCGTATGGTTGGACACGCTGAACGCCAGCGTGAAGGTCGGCTGGTCGCCATCTTCGCGCAGCAGGCGGTCAAGCTGGTTGAACATGTCCTCGTCCGACGCGCCCCACGTGCCGACGAACGCGGGGTCCACGAAATCGGGCCGGTCGACGATCTGCTTGAAGCCGTTGCCCAGAAAGAAGCCCTTCATGTTGTCGAAGTGCGACTCGCCGCCATAGATGAAGCGCGAGTGATAACCGTGGCGCCCCAGCAGGTCGGCCAGCGAAAAGAACCCGCGCTGCGAGCGCGGCAGTTTCAGCACCGCTTGCGGGGGGGTGGGCAGGAACCCGGTGGTGACAGCTTCCAGTCCGCGCACCGAGCGGGTGCCGGTGGCGTAGGCGCGCGTGAAAGTCCAAGCCTCGCGCGCCAGCGCGTCCAGCTCCGGTGTCAGGTTGGCGCCGCCCAAGGCCGCGCTGTACTGCGCGCCCAGGCTTTCTTCAAGGATGATGACCAGATTGAGCGGGCGATGCGTCTTGCGCGTGGCCGG
>JAEYVD010000098.1 GCA_023432075.1 Pseudomonadota bacterium
AGTTCGACGCCGATCTGGAAAGCGTCCGTTCGCAATTCTTGCAAATGGGCGGCGTGGTGGAAGCCATGATCCAGGAGGCGATCGATGCGCTGGCCAGCGGCGACATGACGCTGGTTGAAAAGGTGCGTGAGCGGGAAAAAGAAGTCAACCGCCACGAAGTCGAGATCGACGAAAGCATCAGCCGCATCCTGGCCCGGCATCAGCCCACCGCCATTGACCTGCGCATGCTGATGGCCGTGTCCAAGATGCTGACCGACATGGAACGTTCCGGCGACGAAGCCGAGAAGGTCGCCACCGTCGCGCGCCGCGTCCACGAAGGCGAACTGCGCCACATCCCCGTGATCGAGCTGCGCCACATGGCCGCCAATGTGCGCAACATGCTGCACCAGGCGCTGGACGCATTCGCCCGCCTTGACCCCATCCAGGCCGCCGCCGTCGTGCGCAGCGACAAGGAAGTCGACAAGGAATGGAAGGGTGCGCTGCGTCACCTGATCACCTACATGATCGAAGACCCGCGCACGATCTCGCGCGCCATCGACATGATCTTCATCGCGCGCGCGCTCGAACGCATTGGCGACCACGCCAAGAACATGTCCGAACGCGTGATCTACATGGTCAAGGGCGCCGACGTGCGTCATACCGGCGTGAAGAACACCGAGCGCCTGGCGCGCGGCGAAGAAGAATCCGAGGATTCCCCGGAGCAGTAAGAAAAAAGACCGGCTGCCGCGTCACAGCGGCAGCGCCGCTCCCTGGCACAGCCGGGGATCCGGCACACCCGGCTTGCCGCCGTCGATGCGGCCCGCCAGCCGGCGTCCAAAGGCCGGCATGGCCGGCGCACTCACCTCCAGGTCGTACCAGCCCTCGCAGCCCGCGTATTTGAGTTCGACCGCGCCGCCCGCGGGCACGTGCGCCATCGCGCACCAGCCATCGTTCATCTGCGATTCCACCCGCACCGGTTGCGGCTCGTCGCCGTGGTTCGCGAGCCGCAGGCGCAGGCCCGAGGTGACGGGCACCAGCTGCGCTTCCAGCGTGCCCGCATCGCGCGCATCGCCGCGGAATTGGCGGTGAAAGCCGTCCGGACCCAATAGCCAAAGGTCATATCTGCCGCCGGCGCCCAGTTTCCAGCCGTCATCAAGGCGCGCGCCCGCGCCGACCGTGTAGCGCCGCGGCGCGCGCGCCAGCGCGAGGCGGTCGTAGACGTGCAGCACGGCGCCCGCGCTGCCTGGATTGCGCAGCGTCAGGCGGTAGTGTTCGCCGTCGGCCGTCATCTTGCCCACGGCCTCCAGCGTGTAGGGCAGGGGACAGGTGTGGCGGTTGCTGTCGGGGTGATGCGAGTCCCGGTCCCCGGCAAAATCGAAAGCCGTCGTCAGGTCGCCGGCCACCGCGCGGCGCCAGGCGCTGATGTTGGGTTCGGCCACGCCGAACCGCATTTCCAGGAATCGGATGACGGAGGTGTGGTCGAACACCTGCGAATTGACCCACCCGCCGCGGCTCCAGGGCGATACCACCAGCATCGGCACCCGCGGGCCCAGGCCGAAGGCGCGCCCATGCATGCCGGCCGGATCGTCGGCCGTGAACGCGCTGGGGCCCTGCCGCGCGTCGTGGTATTCGCCGTCCAGCTCCACGGTCGACAGGCCGCCCGACTCGCCGTCCGGATGGCGCGCCGGCGGCGCGGGCGGGGGCATGTGGTCGAAGAAGCAATCGTTTTCGTCGTAGGTGACCAACAGCACGCAACGGCTCCAGGTGTCGGAATTGGCCGTCAGGATGTCCAGCACCCGCTCGGTGTAGGCCCCGCCCTGGCGGGGCGAGGAGACTTCGGGATGCTCCGAGTCGGCCGTGGGCGCGATGATCCACGACACGGCAGGCAGTGTGCCCTGGGCCACGTCGCGAGCCAGGTCTTCCAGCGTGCGGGTGGCCAGCGCGCGGTCGCGCAGCGGCGCGTCGCCAGTGCCGTCTGCGTGTTGCCGCCGGTACTGGCGGAATCCCGCGAGCGGATTGTCGTTGTAGTTGTCCGCCATGTCCTGGTAGATGCGCCAATCCACGCCCGCGTCCTGAAGACGCTCGGGGTATGTGGTCCAGGCGTAGCCTTCGCCCGTGGGCCCCAGCCGGTCAAAGGTGTTGACCAGCGCCGGCCCGCCGGCGGCGCCCTGCGGATCGTTCGTCCCGGTCCACAGGAACAGCCGGTTCGGATTGGTGCCGGCCTGGATCGAGCAGTGGTAGGCATCGCACAGCGTGAAGGCGTTGGCCAAGCCGGTCTGGAAAGGCACGTCGGCGCCGCGGTAGGCGCCCATGCCCAGCCGGCTCTTGGCGGACAGCCACTGGTCCATGCGGCCGTCGTTCCAGGCGCGCTGGGAATCGTCCCACGTGTGTGGCGTGATGTACCCGACGGGCTTGTCGCTGGGAACCTCTGCCTGCAGATCGTAGGGGCGGCAGCGGGCCTGGCCATCGGTCTGCGTCAACACCGTGCCCGCGGGCGTGGGCGCGGGGTGCGGATCGGCAAACCCGCGCACGCCGGGCAGCGTGCCGAAGTAATGGTCGAAGGACCGGTTTTCCTGCATCAGGATCACGACATGGCGCACATCCTGCAGCGTGCCGGTCTTGCGGTCGGGTTCGATCTGCAAGGCACGCGCGATGACAGGGGACGGGTCGGGATTGACGGGCGGGCGCGATTCTTCTTTCATGACAGCTTTAATACGGTCGGCATTCTTTGAA
>JAEYVD010000161.1 GCA_023432075.1 Pseudomonadota bacterium
TCCGCGCGCCGCGCCTGGACGGCCACGGGCGGCCTGGCCGCCGCCCGCGACGTGGTGCCGTCGCGCCGCGCCGCCATGCTGGGCGCGCTGGGCTTTTCGCTGCTCAATCCGCATTTCTGGCTGGACAAGGAGGTGGTGGGCTCGCTGGCGCACGGCTTCGAAGACGCCCGCATGGCATTCGCGGCCGGCGCCTTCACGGCCAGCCTGCTGTGGCTCGCCGTGCTGGGCATCGGGTCGCGCCTTTTCGCCCCGTTCTTTGCCAGCGCGACGGCCTGGCGGGTCCTGGACGGCGTCATCGCCGTGGTCATGGCCGGGTTGGCGGTCAGCCTGGCGGCCAAGGGCGTCTGAGGCTCGCAGGCCAGCACTTTTATAATCGTCGCCTCACCACTTTTTGTCGGGCGCAGGCCGGCCCGCCATCGGTCTATGCGCGGACCTTCCCCTTCCAAAGACGTGCGCCTGCCGCCGCTTGCCGCCATCCAGGCATTTGAAGCCGCTGCGCGGCTGGGTTCTTTCGAGCGTGCCAGCGAAGAACTCTTTGTCACCGCCAGCGCCATCGGCAAGCGCATCGCCTCGCTTGAGACCCTGCTGGACGTCACCCTCTTCATCCGCAGCAGCCGCGGCGCAACCTTGAGCGCGGCCGGACGCGAGTATCTGGAACAGGTTCGCACGGCGCTCGACCTGCTGTCGGACGCCTCGCTGCATAAGCGCAACGAACCCAAGCTGGAAACGCTGCGCGTGGTGTCCACGCCCACGTTCGCCCGGCAGGTGCTGATCCCCGCCTTGCCCGGCTTCACCGCCGCGCATCCCGATGTCGAACTGGAAATCATGCTGTCCATTCCCTATCTGGACATCATGCCGCCCAACGCCGACGTCTGGATCCGCTTTGGCAGCGGCAAGTATCCTGGCCTGCATGCGCATCCGCTCACGCACGATCCGGTGTTTGCGGTGTGCTCACCTGGCTACCAGGCGGCGCGCGGCCCATTCCTGCGGCCCGCGGACCTGGCGCGCGCCGACCTGCTGCGTTGCCCAATGGAGCCTTGGCGTCCGTGGCTGGCGGCCGCCGGCCTGGACTGGCCGGAGCCGTCGCGCGGCGTGTGGCTGGTGGACCTGGGCATGATGCTCGCCGCCGCGCGCGCCGGCCAGGGCGTGGCGCTGACGCGCCGAACGCTTGCTGCCGAGTGGTTGGACGAAGGCAAGCTGGTCCACTTGCTGAACGTGGAAATTCCGGGCGAGTCGCAGTACTACCTGTGCACCGAAACCACACGCGCACCGGGCGGCGCGGCCCAGGCGTTTTCCCTATGGCTCACCGAGGTCTGCCAGCGCGCGGCCCAATGGCCACGCGGGCCTGAGGCCAGTCAGGAATAAATTTCCACTCGATGGCGGAATGATTTTCCGCACGACGCCGCATCCTGATCGCTAGGATGCGGCCAGCACGTCTGCGCGCGCCCGGCTCACCGGACCGGCTGACGGCCCGCCAACAGTCACGGGACGTTCAGCAAGCTGAAAGGAACCTTGCAGCCGCACTAGGTATTTACGCGGAAAAGCACCGCCGGGTCAGATTCGCGTAAGCGATTAAGCAGACAGTCACCACACGCAACAAAGGAGCGCGCCAACAAAACATCCCACGCCGACTGGCGCCGGCACACGGCTTTCCACGCAGTTCACCCAATTACAACGGAGACATCCATGGATTTTCGTTTGAAGCTGCTTGCAGGAACCCTTGCATTTGCCGTATCGGCCGCGTCTTACGCCGCCGACCCCATCAAGATCGGCGTGGCCGGCCCCTACACCGGCGGCTCGTCCTCCATGGGCGTCAGCATGCGCGACGGCGTGCGCCTGGCCATCGAAGAGATCAACAAGAACGGCGGCGTGCTCGGCCGCCAGCTCGTCGCCGTCGAACGCGATGACGAAGCCAAGAACGAGCGCGGCGTGCAGATCGCGCAGGAGCTGATCAACAAGGAACAGGTGACCGCCACCGTCGGCTACATCAACACGGGCGTGGCGCTGGCCTCCCAGCGCTTCTACCAGGACGCCAAGATTCCGGTGTTCAACAACGTGGCCACCGGCAGCGTGATCACGCATCAGTTCAAGGCGCCGGAATACCCCGACAACTACGTGTTCCGCAACGCGGCTCACGACAGTATCCAGGCCCCGATGATCGTCGAAGAAGCGATCACGCGCCGCGGCTTCAAGAAAGTGGCGATCCTGGCCGACTCCACCAACTACGGTCAGCTTGGCCGCGAGGATCTGGAGAAAGCGCTGGACGCCAAGGGCATCAAGCCCGTGGCCGTCGAAAAGTTCAACATCAAGGACGTCGACATGACGGCCCAGCTGCTCAAGGCCAAGGCCGCGGGCGCCGAAGCCGTGCTGACCTACGGCATCGGCCCCGAGCTGGCGCAGATCGCCAACGGCATGACCAAGCTGGGCTGGAAGGTGCCGATCATCGGCAGCTGGACGCTGTCGATGGCCAACTACATCGATAACTCCGGCGCCAATGGCGAAGGCGCGCGCATGCCGCAGACCTTCATCCAGGACCCGGACACGCCCAAGCGCAAGGCGTTCATCGACGCCTACCTGGCCAAGTTCAAGCCCAAGAACAACCGCATCGACTCGCCGGTGTCGGCCGCGCAGGGCTATGACTCGATCTTCCTGCTGGCAGCCGCCATCAAGCAGGCGAACTCCACCGACGGTCCCAAGGTGCGCGAAGCGCTTGAAAACCTGCAGACCCCGGTCGAGGGCGTGGTGATGACCTACAACAAGCCCTTCTCGCACGACAACCACGACGCGATCACCGCCAAGGAAGTGGTCATCGGCGAGGTCAAGGGCGGCCGGGTCGTCAAGGCCAACTAATCCCGACAAGCAGGAAGGCGGCGGCTGCCCGGCCGCCGCCGCCCGCGCCCTGAAGCTTAGGGCGCGGAGCATGCAGCCGCCTGAAAACAGCGTTCTGCCCAAGGGGGTTGGGACGGAACACAGCGCCTCAAGACACACACCATGATTCTTCTACAGCTCATCTATAGCGGTATCGCGCTAGGCATGATCTACGCGGTCATTGCCTTTGGCTACCAGCTCACCTTCGCCACGTCCGGCACCCTGAACTTCGGCCAGGGCGAAGCCCTGATGCTGGGTGCGCTCGTCGGTCTGACCCTTGTCGGACTGGGCGTGAACTACTGGGTCATGATTCCCATCGTCTGCATCTTCGGCTTCGCGCAGGGCGCGCTGGTCGAGCGCGTGGGCGTGCGGCCCGCCATCAAGACGCGATCCGAATTCGGCTGGATCATGGCCACCATTGCGCTGGGCATCATCTTCAAGAACGTGGCCGAGAACATCTGGGGCCGTGACGACCTGCGCTTTCCCTCGCCGCTGCCCGAGGCGCCCATCCAGGTGCTGGGCGCGAACGTGCTGCCGATGGAACTGCTGGTGGTGTTTGGCGCGCTGGGCATGATGATCCTGGTGGAGATCTTCAACCGCAAGTCGATCTACGGCAAGGCCTTCGTCGCCACGTCCAACGACCGCGACGCGGCCGGCCTGATGGGCATCAACACGGGCATGGTCATCACGTTCTCGTATGCGCTGTCGTCGCTGACCGCCGCGTTCGCCGGCGTGCTGGTCGCGCCCCTGACGCTGACCGGCGCCACGATGGGCGCAGTCCTCGGCCTGAAGGCATTTGCGGTTGCGATCATTGGCGGCCTGTCCAGCGGGATGGGCGTCGTGGTGGGCGGGCTGATCCTGGGGATCGCCGAGACGACCACCGGTTTCTATCTATCAACGGGATACAAAGACGTGCCGGGATTGGTATTGCTGTTGCTCGTTCTGACCTTCAAGCCCGCCGGCCTGTTCGGCAAGACCGCGATCAAGAAGGTGTAAGCGATGAAACCCCTGCACCTTCTCCTATCCATCGTGGCCGTGGCCTGCCTGGCTGCCGTGCCGCTGGGCGTGACCAACACGTATTACCTGCACCTGATTGAAACCATCATGATCTATTCGATCCTGCTGTTCGGGCTCGATATCGTGGTGGGATACACCGGCCAGGTGTCGCTAGGCCACGCGGGCCTGTTCGGCATCGGCTCGTATGTGGCCGGCGTGCTGGTCTTTCATCTGCAGATTCCGATCTGGCTGACGCTACCCGCCGCGATCCTCATCGCCGCCGCTTTCGGCGCGGTGCTGGCCCTGCCGGCGCTGCGCGTCACGGGCCCCTACCTGGCGATGGTGACGCTGGCATTCGGCACGATCATCCAGATCCTGATCAACGAAATGACCTTCCTGACCGAAGGCCCGCTCGGCATCAAGATTTCCAAGCCGTCCATCGCGGGGCACGTGCTGACCAAGGCCGAATATTTCTGGCTGGTCGCCGCGCTGCTGGTGATCTCACTGATCGTGGTGCACCGGATCCTGAAGTCGCACCTGGGCCGCTCGTTCGAAGCCTTGCGCGACAGCCCGATCGCCTCGGACTGCATGGGCGTGTCGGTGTACCGACACAAGGTGATCGCGTTCGTCATCAGCGCCGGTTTTGCCGGCCTGGCGGGCGCGCTGTATTCGTATTCGGAACAGTACATCTCGCCCAACACGTACAACTTCGAACTCACGATCCTGTTCCTGCTGGCCATCATCATGGGCGGACGCAAGAGCCGCACCGGCGCGCTGCTGGGCGCGTCGATCATCGTGCTGCTGCCCAAGATGCTGGACGACATCGGCACGTTCCGCCTGATCGCGCTGGCGGTGGCGATCCTGGTGACGGTAGGCAGCGCCGTGGCCATCTCGAAGGGCCGCACCGAGCCGCGCAAGGTGGCGGTGCCGGTGGTCGGCACGATCGTGCTGGCTGTCTTCTCGTACTGGCTGGAGGCCGTGACCGACTGGCGCCTGACCATCTTCGGCGCCATGATCCTGTTCGTCGTGTACTACCTGCCCGACGGCATCGTGGGCTTCGTGCGCAACCTGTTCTTCTCCACGCGCCGCGCTGCGCTGACGGTGAAGAAGGACCTGGTAAAGGGACAGGACGCTGTGCCCGACGCGGTGGCCGGCAAGGGCGAGACGCTGCTGGCGGCCAAGAGCGTGCTGATGCAGTTTGGCGGCCTGAAGGCGCTGAACCAGGTGGACCTGACCGTCAAGCGCGGCACGATCCACGGGCTGATCGGACCGAACGGTTCCGGCAAGAGCACGATGATGAACGTGCTGACCGGCATCTACGTGCCCACGGCCGGCGCGGTGGAATTCTCGGGCAAGTCGCTTGTCGGCCTGCCCCCCGCCCACATCGCCGAAGCCGGCATCGCCCGCACGTTCCAGAACGTGCAGCTCTTTGGCGAGATGACCGCGCTGGAGAACGTGCTGGTGGGCCTGCACCACACCTTCACGACGGGCCTGGCGGGCATCGCGCTGCGCACGCCCAAATGGAAGACCGAGGAACAGGGCGCGCGAGCGCGGGCCATGGCGCTGCTGGAGTTCGTGGGGCTGGAATCGCTGGCCAACGAAGAAGCGCGCAACCTGCCGTACGGCAAGCAACGCCTGCTTGAGATCGCACGCGCGCTGGCGCTGGATCCGCAACTGCTGCTACTGGACGAACCAGCGGCCGGCCTGACGGCGCCCGACATCGTGGAGCTGCTGGCCATCATCCGCAAAGTGCGCGATCACGGCATCACGCTGATCCTCATCGAACACCACATGGATGTGGTGATGGGCGTGTGCGACACCGTGTCGGTGCTGGACTTCGGACAGAAGATCGCCGAAGGGCTGCCCAATGAAGTGCAAAGCAACGCCAAGGTGATCGAGGCGTATCTGGGCGGCGCGCCCGCCTGACGCCAAGGGGACAACAAGATGCTATCGATCAAGAATCTGGAAGCAGGCTACGGGAAGGTGAAGGTGC
>JAEYVD010000175.1 GCA_023432075.1 Pseudomonadota bacterium
TCGCCCGTCTTGACGTCGCGCGGACCCAGCGACGAGCCTTCGTAGCCGCGGACGGTGCCGATACCGCCGGCATAGACGTTCTTGATGACCGGGTAATCCTTGCTGCCGTAGCTCTGGCCCCAATCGACCATGCCGTTCAGCGCCAGGGTGTACGAGCCGCCCAGCGGCACGTAATACTGCTGCTGCGCCGTCAGCATCGTGTACTGCAGATCGATCGTCGACACGTCGGCCTTCAGGCGCGTGTACGAACCCTTCGTCGGCGCCAGCGCGCTGTCGCGCGTGTCCTTGGACCAGCCGGCGCTCAGAATCACCGAGTTCGTCGAATCGCCGTACTGGTCGACGAAATTCTCGTAGGCCGCCGGCGAGTTGTTGTACAGGTCGATCTGGTTGCGTTCGAAGTTGCCGCCCAGGAAGATGCGGTCGTACTCCGAGATCGGGATACCGAAGTTCATGCCCAGGCCCAAGGCCTTGACGCGGTAGTCACCGTCGTTGTTGTTCCAGGGCTCGGTCACGCGGTAGTACGCCGACGTGGTGCGGCTGATGCCGTCCTTGGTCCAGTACGGATCGGTATGCGACAGCACCACGGCGCGGTTCGTCTTGCTGGTATTCAGTTGCAGCGTCAGGTTGGTGCCGCTGCCGAAGACGTTGTCTTCGCTGATACCGGCCGACAGAATGGCCTTTTCGGACGAGCCGTAGCCCACGCCCAGGTTGATCATGCCGGTGGGCTTTTCCTTCACGTCGACGTTGACGTCGACCTGGTCGGGAGAGCCCGGGACCGGATCGGTCTTGACGTTGACGTCGCTGAAATAGCCCAGACGGTCCACGCGATCGCGGGAGGTCTTGATGTCGGCCGCGTCGTACCAGGCGGCTTCCTGCTGACGCATTTCGCGGCGCACGACTTCGTCGCGGGTACGGGTATTGCCGCCGATCTGGATGCGGCGCACGTAGACGCGGCGGCTCGGGTCGACGTAGAACGTCAGGTCGGCTTCGTGCTTGGCGCGGTCCAGTTGCGGGTTCGGGTTGACGTTGGCGAAGGCGTAGCCCAGTTCACCCAGGTAGTCGGTGATCGCCTTGGCGGAATCGTTGGTCTTGGCGGCCGAGAAGGTCTCGCCTGCCTTGATCTGCACCAGATCGTTGATTTCCTTGTCCAGGCCCAGCAGGTTGCCGGCCAGCTTGACGCTGCGCACCTTGTAGGGCTCGCCTTCGTGGACGGTAATCGTGATGCGGATGTCCTTGCGGTCGGGCGAAATGGTGACTTGCGGCGGCTCGACCGAGAACTCAAGGTAACCCTTGTCCAGGTAGAACGAGCGCAGGCGTTCGAGGTCGCCCTCGAGCTTTTCGCGCGAGTACTTATCGGTGTCGGTGTACCAGGTCAGCCAGCCAGGGGTGGTCAGCTTGAATTCGTCCAGCAGATCACTTTCGGAAAAGGCCTTGTTGCCGACGAAACGGATTTCCTGAATGCGGGCAACCGAGCCTTCGAACACGTCGAAGCTCACGCCGACGCGGTTACGCGGCAGCGGCGTGACGGTGGAAGTGACTTCGACGCCGTATTTGCCCTTGGACAGATACTGCTGCTTGAGTTCGTATTCGGCGCGCTCGAGCATGGAGCGGTCGAAAATGCGGCCTTCCGCAAAACCGACCTGGGCCAGCGAAGTGGTGATGGCCTTCGAATCGAATTCGCGCATGCCGTTGAAATTCACGGATGCGATGGTCGGACGCTCTTGAACGACCACGACGACGACATTATTGTCGGTCTGGATCTGAACGTCGGTGAAAAAGCCCGTGCCATACAGGCGGCGAATGGCCTCAGTGGCTTCTTCTTCGGTGAACTTCTCGCCCACCTTGACGGGGAGATAACCAAAGACGGTGCCGGCGTCGGTTCGTTGAATACCCTCTACGCGGATATCCCGCACGACAAAGGGTTCGAAGGCGTGGGCCAAGGCCGGCAACATCAATGCGGCAACGAGACCCGGCAGTACACCCTTTTTGTGTTGAAACATCCGGCGAAAAGACATCCTTGAGTATCCTCGGTCGTGCAAATGGCGGGGGATTTTATGCTAAATCGCGTTCAAGTGAACAAACGCGTGAAATCGTTGAACAGCGCAAGCCCCATCAGGCTTGCCAATATACCTATGCCGGCGCGTTGTCCGATGTCGATCCATTTCGCAGGCGGGGGGCTGCCCCGCACAATTTCGACGAGATAGTACAGCAGATGGCCACCATCCAGCATAGGAATGGGGAGCAAATTTAAAACGCCCAGGCTGATACTGATCAATGCGATATAGGCGATATACGCAACAATGCCGATCCGCGCGGTCTGCCCGGCGTAGTCCGCAATGGTGACTGGACCGCTGACATTGCGCCACGACACGTCGCCCGTCACCATGCGGCCCATCATGCGCAGCGAAAACCAGGCGGTGTCCCAGGTACGGACGGCGCCGCGCCACAGGCTGTCAAAGACGCCATAACGCACGGTCACCATTGGCACGTTGCCGCCAAGTTGCACGCCCAATCGGCCAATTTCCTGGCCGTTGACGACTTCCGGGCGAGGCGTGACGTTCAGGGTGACGTTGGCGCCATCGCGGACCACCGTCAGGGCAAGGGACTTGCCGGCGCTTTCCTGGATCTGCTTGACGAGTGCGCCGGTGTCGGGCGCAGGCTCTCCATTGACGGCCACGACCAGATCGCCCGCGCGCAAGCCGGCGGCCTGCCCTTCTCCGCCGTCGATCACCGCGCGCACGGCGGGCTTGGGCTGGGCCAGACGCACGCCTGCCGCGGCAAGCGGGTCGCCTTCGGCCGGGTCCATCGTGTTGGGGGGAAGGTCGAGTTGGCGCTGCTGGACCGCACCGGACGGCGTGCTGACCTCGATGCTGGCGCGCCCACCGGTGGACATGACGTCCATCAGGCGCCAGCGAGCGTCGGACCACGAGGCGACTTCCTGGCCATCGATGGCCAGGATGCGGTCGCCGGCCAACAGGCCAGCCCGGGCGGCGGGGGTCTCGGCCGCGGGCGGCGCGATGATGGCGACGGGTTCCTCTGTGCCGGCCATGTTCAGGCATGCATACAGGAACACCGCGAGGATCAGATTGAAGATGGGGCCGGCGGCCACGATGGCGATGCGCTGGCCCACGGGCTTCGTGTTGAAGGCGGAAGCCGCCACGGCGGGCGAAGCCCCTGGCGGCGCATCGTCCAGCATCTTGACATAGCCGCCCAGCGGCAACGCGGACACCGCCCACTCGGTGCCGTGCCGGTCGGTACGGCGCAGGATGACCTTGCCAAAGCCCACCGAGAAGCGCAGGACCTTCACGCCGCACAGGCGAGCGACCCAATAGTGCCCGAGCTCATGGAAAATGATCAGGGAGCCAAGCGCTACCGCAAAGGCCAGCAGGGTGAAAAGCATGGGGTCGGAATCTAGGAAATCAGAGGCAGGCGCGGCCCGCTATCAGGCCAGCCCGAGGTTGCCCGCGAAAGCGCGCGCCTCGGCGTCAAGCGCAAGTACGTCGTCAAGACTGCTGAGCGTAACAGATGCCTGCCGCGCTTGCCACTCGAGTGCGGCCTCGATGACCCGCGGAATCCAGGTGTATGCCAGCCGGCCATCCAGGAACGCATCAACGGCCACCTCGTTGGCGGCGTTGAGCACCACGCAGGCGCCCTGCCCCGCCCGCATCGCGGCAAAGGAATGCGCCAGGCACGGAAATCGGGTCAGATCCGGCTTTTCGAAATCCAGACGGCCGTGCCGGGTAAGGTCCAGCGGGCTTACGCCGCTCTCGATGCGGTCGGGAAAACCAAGGCCGTAGGCAATCGGCGTGCGCATGTCGGGCTGGCCCAGTTGCGCGAGGACCGATCCGTCGTCGTACTCGACCATCGAATGCACCACGCTCTGAGGGTGCACGACCACATCGATCCGATCGGCCGGCATCGCGAACAACCAGTGCGCCTCGATGACCTCCAGGCCTTTGTTCAGCATCGTGGCCGAATCGACGGAGATCTTGCGGCCCATGCTCCAGTTGGGATGCGCGCAGGCTTGCTCGGGGGTGATGTCGTGCAGGTCTTCCAGGTCGCGCCCGCGGAACGGCCCGCCAGAGGCAGTCAGCAGCAGGCGCCGCACGCCCTTGGCCGGCTGGAGCGGCGCCTCGGCACGCCCTTGGTGCGGCAGGCACTGAAAAATAGCGTTGTGTTCGCTGTCGATGGGCAGCAATTCAGCGCCGTTGTCGCGAATTGCCTGCATGAAAAGCGTGCCGGCTGCGACCAGCGCCTCCTTGTTGGCGAGCAGCACGCGCTTGCCGGCGCGCGCGGCGGCCAGGGCCGATGGCAGGCCCGCGGCACCCACAATCGCGGCCATCACGGCGTCGCACTGGGGATCCGCAGCAGTGTCCGCCAATGCCTGCGCGCCCACGCGGATTTCGGGCAGGGACTGCCCGCCCGTCCAGGCATCAATGAATTTCTGGCGGGCGGCGGTGTCGGGCACCACCACGACCGCCGCCCGGCTGGCCAGCGCCTGCTCGGCCAGCCGCTGCATCCGGCTGTGGGCCGAAAGCGCGTAAACCGCCATCCGCTCCGGATGGCGGGCAATCACGTCCAGCGTGCTTTCACCAATCGAACCGGTCGACCCCAGCACGACGACACGTTGAAAAGCCGTCAAAACAAGACTCCAGACAAAAGTAGCGCGAACGGCGCGACGGGAAGAATCGCATCGATACGGTCATAGACGCCGCCATGGCCAGGCAGGAGCGTGCTGGAATCCTTGCGGCCCGCGCGGCGCTTGAGCAGCGACTCGAACAGGTCTCCCACAATGGACAGCACACCCAGCACCGCGGCGATCGGCAAGGCGAGCCAGAAAGTCCAGCGTTCCACCAAGGCGTGACCGAAAGTGCCGTCCCACAGGCTGGACAGCCCGATCCACACCACCGCGCCCAGGACGCCCGCAATGGCGCCTTCGATGGTCTTGCCCGGACTCACTCGCGGAGCCAGTTTACGCTTGCCGAAGGCCCGGCCGGCAAAATAAGCCGCGATATCCGCCACCCAGACGAGGGCCAGCAGCGACACGACGAACACGGCGCCGCGCGCCACGTACATCTGCGCCAGCACCGCCCAGGCGGCAAAGGCTGCCGGCACGGAAAAGACCGACCACGCCAGGCTGGCCGGCGGCGCGTCGGAGCGCCCGCGCACCACGGCAGCCACGCCAGCGAACAGCCAGACGGCCGACACGGCGGGCACCAGGTAGCGCAGCACCCAGCCGGGATCGCCGGCACCGGTCCGGTCGCCCGCCAGCCAGGCGGATGTCAGCACCAGCATGCCCGCGAACAGCAGGACGGCAACACCGATGGAAATGAGCGGGGATGGCGGTTGCGGCAGCGTCAGGCGCAGCCACTCCCAGTTGGCGCAAGCGGCCGCAAGGGCCAGCAGCGCGACGAACCACCAGGGATTGGCGCTCGCCATGGCGGCGGCCAGAATGGCCAACAAAACGACGGCAGTAACAATACGCTGGCCCAGCATGTGACGGTCTCCTCTTGTGCAGCCTGGAAAGACGCGCGCGTCGCGATCAGCCTATTTGGCGGCGGCTTCGCTGACTTGGGCGCTGGTGCGGCCGAAACGGCGCTCGCGCGTGCGGTACCAATCAAAGGCGGCCGTGAGTTCATTGGCGCCGAAATCCGGCCAGTAGCGATCCGTGAAGTAGAACTCCGCGTACGCCATCTGCCAGATCAGGAAATTTGAAATGCGCTGCTCACCGCCGGTGCGGATGAACAGGTCGGGCTCGGGCGCCCATGCCATGGAAAGGTGCCTGGAAAGGCGCTCCTCGTCCACCCGTTCGGGGTGTGCGGCGAGGTCGGGCTCCGCCGCCAGCATGGCGCGCGTGGCTTGCAGAATGTCCCAACGGCCGCCGTAGTTGGCGGCGACGGTCAGGTGCAGCCGGTCGTTGTGGGCGGTGCGCTCCTGCGCAGCGGCGATCAGCTCACGCAGGCGGGGCTCGAAGGCGCTCAGGTCGCCGATCACGTGCAGGCGCACGCCCTGCTCTTGCAGCTTGCCGACCTCGCGCTCAAGCGCCTGCACGAACAGGCGCATCAACAGCGAGACTTCCTCGGCCGGACGGCGCCAGTTTTCGGAACTGAACGCAAACAGCGTCAGATAGCGCACGCCCGCGCGTCCGCAGGCCTCGACCACGCGACGGACGGCCTGCACGCCCTTGGCATGCCCGGCCGTGCGAGGCAGCAGACGCCGCGTCGCCCAGCGGCCGTTGCCATCCATGATGATAGCGACGTGCTCGGGAATGTCGCGGATATCGGGGACCGCCTGAGTCGAACTTGTTGCCATTAGTTTGGGGGCTGCGCGCGGCGGACCGGCGAAAGAGACGAATACGGGAAAAAACCTGCGCCGTCGTTTCCATCGCTACGAGGAAGTACCGCGAGGCAATGGACAGGACGGCGCATTTGCAACGTAATCCTGACGCCACGCGGGCCGGCAAAGCGGCGCCTTGTGGCGTGCTGGGATTATACGGTCATGATTTCGGCTTCTTTCTGGACAACCATCTTGTCGATGTCGGCGACGGCGCGATCCGTCAGCTTTTGGACGTCATCCTGCGAACGGCGTTCGTCGTCCTCGGAGATTTCCTTGTCCTTGACCAGCTTCTTGAGCGCTTCGTTGGCCTCGCGGCGCAGGTTGCGCACCGCGATCTTGGCGTCTTCCCCTTCGCTGCGAACGACCTTGGTCAGGTCGCGGCGGCGCTCTTCGGTCAGCGCGGGCATCGGAACGCGGATCGTGTCGCCCATGGAGATGGGATTCAGGCCCAGGTCCGACTCACGGATGGCCTTTTCGATGGGGCCGGCCATGTGCTTTTCGTACGGCTGCAGGCTGATGGTGCGGGCATCGACCAGGTTCACGTTGGCGACCTGGCCGACCGGCACGGGCGAGCCGTAGTATTCGACCTGCACGTGGTCCAGGATGCCGGTGTGGGCGCGGCCCGTGCGGATCTTGGCCAGGTTGGTCTTGAGCGTATCAAGCGACTTGGCCATCCTGGCTTCGGCGGATTTGCGGATTTCTGCTGCGCTCATGGAATTTCCTTTTCTTTAAACGTGTACCAACGTGCCTTCGTCCTCGCCGCTCACGACTCGCTTGAGCGCGCCGGACTTATTGATCGAAAACACCTTGATCGGCAGTTTCTGGTCGCGGCACAACGCGAAGGCGGTGGCGTCCATGACTTCAAGGCGGCGAACGATCGCCTCGTCGAAGCTGATGCGCGCGTAACGCGTCGCGGTGGGATCCTTGTTGGGATCCGCACTGTAGATGCCGTCCACCTTGGTGGCCTTCAGCACGATCTCCGCGCCGATTTCGGCGCCGCGCAGTGCCGCAGCCGTGTCGGTGGTGAAGAAGGGATTGCCGGTACCCGCGGCGAAGATCACGACCTTGCCCTCTTCGAGGTAACGCAAGGCCTTCGGCCGGATGTAGGGCTCGACGACCTGATCGATATTCAGCGCGGATTGTACCCGGGTGTCGATACCCTTGTGCTTGAGCGCGTCTTGCAGCGCAAGCGCGTTCATGATGGTGGCCATCATGCCCATGTAGTCGGCGGTGGCGCGGTCCATGCCCTGCGCACCCGGGGCGACGCCACGGAAGATGTTGCCTCCGCCGATGACGATGGCCAATTCGACGCCTGCGGCGGCGACTTCAGCGATCTCATCGGTCATACGGACGATGGTGGAGCGATTGATGCCGAATGCATCGTCGCCCATCAGCGCCTCGCCGGAAAGTTTGAGAAGAACCCGTTTGTATGCCCTGCTGCTCATAGGTGATATCCCGAAGAACAATCCGACGAAAGTGTAAGACAAGAATGGGGTTGACCCCCAGCGCCGCACCCGCCTGGCGGGTTGGCTGCCCCATCGGCGTCTGCCTTTGGGGGCCCATGCGGCGAAAAAGGCCGGACTAGAATTTAATCTAGCGCCGGCCTTTAAGCACTACCTAGAGGTCAGGCGGCGCCAGCGGCGGCGGCGGCAACCTCAGCGGCAAAGTCGCTGGTCTTCTTCTCGATACCTTCGCCGACGACGAACAGCACGAACTTGCTGATCGACGCGCCCTTTTCCTTCAGGTGCTGTTCGACCGTGTGCTTGTCGCTCTTGACGAACGGCTGCGACAGCAGCGTCACTTCCTTCAGGAACTTCACGACCGAGCCTTCGACCATCTTGGCGACGATGTCAGCCGGCTTGCCGGATTCGGCGGCCTTCTGCTCGGCAACCGAGCGCTCGGCGGCGATGTCGGCGGGGTTCACACCGTCGGCGTTCAGGGCCTTGGGCTTGGTGGCGGCGATGTGCATCGCCAGGTCCTTGCCCACTTCCTCGGCGCCGGTGTATTCCACCAGCACGCCGATCTTGCCGCCGTGCACGTAGCTGGCCAGCGAGTTGGCGGTCTCGATGCGCTCGAAGCGGCGGATCGAGATGTTTTCGCCGATCTTGCCGATCAGGGCGGTACGGGTGGTTTCGACAGTGCCTTCACCGAAGGGCAGCGCCGACAGCGCGGCGACGTCGGCCGGGTTCTGCGTGGCGACCAGCTCGGCCAGCTTGTTCACGAAGCCGACGAAGTCGTCGTTCTTGGCGACGAAGTCGGTTTCGCAGTTGATTTCGATGACGGCGCCCTTCTTGGCGTCGGCGGAGATGAACAGACCGATCAGGCCTTCGGCGGTGACGCGGGCGGCGGCCTTGCTGGCCTTGTTGCCCAGCTTGACGCGCAGGATTTCCTCGGCGCGGGCCAGGTCGCCTTCGGCTTCCGTCAGGGCCTTCTTGCATTCCATCATGGGCGCGTCAGTCTTTTCGCGCAGTTCCTTGACCAGGGCAGCGGTAATTTCAGCCATGTTTGCTCCAAATTTTGCTAAGACACGCCCCGGCGGGCCGGGGCTGTGATTTGATTCGATGGGACGCCCGCTCGTGGCGGGCCTGGAAGGTGGGAGCCCAGCTTCGCAGCGCCGGCGGGGCGAAAGCGGACCGGTTTCGGCGCCGCTTCCAGACCTTACCCGCCGGACATGACAACAGGCTTAGGCCTGGTTGTCTTGCACTTCGACGAACTCTTCCTGACCTTCGCCCAGCTCTTCGACCAGACCGTTCAGGTTTTGCTCGCGGCCTTCCAGGACGGCGTCGGCGATGCCCTTGGCGTACAGCGCGATGGCCTTGGCCGAGTCGTCGTTGCCGGGGATCACGTAGTCGATGCCTTCGGGCGAGTGGTTGGTGTCAACCACGGCGACCACGGGGATGCCCAGGGTCTTGGCTTCAGCGATGGCGATCTTGTGGTAGCCGACGTCGATCACGAACATGGCATCGGGCAGACCGTTCATGTCCTTGATGCCGCCGATCGACTTGTTCAGCTTGTCCAGTTCGCGTTGGAACAGCAGGCCTTCCTTCTTGATCATGCGCTCGGCGCCGCCTTCGGCGACCACGACTTCCATGTCCTTCAGGCGCTTGACCGAGGTCTTGACCGTCTTGAAGTTGGTCAGCATGCCGCCGAGCCAGCGAGCGTCGACGTAGGGCATGCCGCAACGGGCGGCTTCAGCGGCGACCAGCTCGCGAGCGGCGCGCTTCGTGCCGACGAACAGGATGTTGCCGCCGCGAGCAGCCAGCTGCTTCACGAACTTGGTGGCTTCCTGGTACTTATCAACCGTCTTTTCGAGGTTGATGATGTGAATCTTGTTGCGGTGACCGAAGATGTACTGAGCCATCTTGGGGTTCCAGTAACGGGTCTGGTGACCAAAGTGGACACCCGCTTCCAGCATTTCGCGCATCAAAGACATTTAATTCTCCAAGGGTTGGTTTCTTGCGCCGCACCTGCATCAGCATCCTGCTGACACCCTGGGAGGTGTTGCGCGCGATTTCCCGCAAAACGCGGGATGACAAAGATTTTAACCGGGCCGGCCGATCACTGCCGCAATAACTACGACGCTCCAGGCGCGTTGCCTGTAGCGGCTCGCCTTTAACGACTTCTACTACGCTGCCGCGATAAACCCAGACGGCCGCCAC